>JAGLWJ010000158.1 GCA_023133475.1 Phycisphaerae bacterium
GCCCTACAACTGTGCAGGCTGGAAGCCTGCGCTACGAGTGGTGCGGAAATAGACATTGTTCGATGGCGACTAGCTCATCGAGGGGGGCGTCGGGCATTGCTCTGGCCCAGGTGGCGGCATGCTCGCGGAAGAGTTGCGGGCTGAGCAGCATCATCGTAGGGTGCTTCAGGTCAAGGTCGGAGGACATCCTGCACAGAATGCGTCGCCGGCGCGAGGGCAGATTCAACCTGCTTAACAACGTGCGAAACAGCCGTATCGGATGGTCCGGCTCACCCCTGCCGCCCTCATGTCGGAGACGCTGTATCAAAACCAACACCAGCAGAGCAGTCCCCAACACCAGCAGCACCACGAGGGCCTCTGCCCAGGAGCCTCCACCGGCAAAATGATCGCGGATACCCTGTATCCGCTCGGTTATCGGGCTAAACCCGCCTTCCCCTATCACAATCTCACCTCTTCCAACATGCTCTCGAACCCTACGGGACTACTCCCTCAATCCCACCGGCCAAGCCAGGCCATGACGCAAAGGTGCAAGCGACTTGGCCTGCACGTCGACGCACCTCAGAATCACTGTCGTCGTGGGCCATCCTCGTGATACGCTCATGCAAGCTCCCCAGGTTGAGGCGCTCCACCACCCACAAGGCACTAAGCCTTTCCCCCCGTGTGGTGCCGGTCAGCATCTCCAATAAAACGTCCGCGGCGTTCCAGACTTCGTATTTGAGCAACAGCTTGACTGCATTGGCCCGCACGCGGCTGCATGATGAATCCAGCTTCGGCTCTATCCATTCCCGGCAGTTGTCCACATTCAGCTTGTCCAGCATCTCGATCGCGTTGGCTTGCACGCGAGGATCGGGGTCTTGCAGGGCATGACGCAGGATTCGCGTCGAGGTTGCGGTTGGCTGTCGGGGCAATGCGGCAATGGCGTTGCCACGCACCACAGCCTCGGGGTCATGCACCAGACGGTACACTTGCTCCTCAACCTGATCGCCAAGACCCACCAGTCGTACGATCCACAATGCGGTGGCACGTTCACTCGCATCGGGGGAGGCCAATCCGGCACGAAGGTGACGCACCGCCGCCGGACTACGCAAAGCCGGGTCTTGGCACAGAGACTTACGCTGCTCCTGGTCGGCGTCTATAAGGGCTCCAAACAGCTCGTCGTATTCTTTGCCCTGGAGAGTATCTACCTGGTCCGGGTTCTGCGTCGAGACGTTTTTTTGCTGTCGGGTTAGCCGGTGCCTTGACGTGGATGCGGGGTTGCGGCGGTACAGTTCATACCGGGCCGGCGTTGCGGCTGAACAGCCCTTGCGCCCCGCGATGACGCGTAGAGCCCCGGTCGCCGTTTCAGTCTTGATGGACACCAACTGCCGCAACGCCGCCTGACACAATTGTGCATCGCCGTAAGCGATGACATCACTTAACAGACGCACTTTGGCGGCGGCCGGCAACCCCGTCGCTCCCACAAAACGCATCGCCGCAGCCGCCATCGTTTTGGGCAGCCGCAATAACGGGTCGATCGACTCACTCAGCCATCTCAGTTCCCGCACCGCCCCGCAGGACCTGCTCAGCCGCGGGTCCTTGAGTAGCCAGGATTCGGCGATCAGCGCCGACATGAAGGCATCATCCCGACACATCCCGATGCCCCGCGCCGCCCGAGCACGCAAATCCGGAATATCCAACGCCCGCAGGGCATAACCCGCAAAGCGAGGATCAGGCTGAGCCGGCAGCAACGCATTGAGTGCATAAGCCAGCCGGGACCGCGGCTGAGCAACTTTGGCGGCGATAGCCTGTTCCAGCAGGTCCGCCAACCACACCGCCGCCGTGAGCACCTCGTTTTGCAGGTGCAGTTCCCAACATTGCAGGGCGCGCTCCAGGACGCTAGCCAGTTCATGCCCTTCGGCACACACACGAGCCGCCGATTCGTTGTCGGTGACCTTCGCCCGACGGTCAAGATGCCGCCCGGCAAAAGCCAGCAGTGCCTTACCCGCCAGATCGCGCGTGCTCGAGCACGACTGGGCCCAGGCTCCGTTGAGTAAATAAACCAGCTTACAGTCGCCGCTTCTTACAATCAGCTTGATGGCTGACGCTCGGATTCGGGCATCCTCCTGCCCGATGGCCGCCCGCAAAGCCGACTCCAGCATCCGAGCCCGTGCCGACAGCTCCCTTTGCAAGCCCTCGGGATAGCCGACGAAACCAGATACCAACTCCAGCAGGGCACCAGCCCGCCGCCGCCCAATGAGTGCCTCAAGCGCAGCGTCACGGTATGGGCTTTCCAAACGCGGGAGGGCATGCAACAACGCTTGGTCTGCTGCTGCGTTCTCTACCGTAGCGAGCAAATCATAGACCGCAGGCGCCTTGTCGAGGTCCAACGTCATACACCACTGATATCGGACCGTGGGGCGGTTGATCTTATGATGGGCTTCCCAGGAATTATCGGCTGGCGTGCCGGCACACTCAGTACCGCGACCGTAAGGGAGCGGCCACATCCCCAGCGGGTGCCCCATCCCGTTTCGTCGGCCCGGAGAGCCGGCGAACGGGGTGGGGGACGGATGGCCGCCCCCTTACGGTAGCCGTACTGATTGTGGGGTGGCCCATCGCTTTAGCGGTGGGGGACACGAATGTGGCGGGTGAAACCCGCCCTACATCTGATTGAGGTGCTAACAAACTGGAGGCGACGGGGCTCGAACCCACGACCTTCGCATTGCGAAACAGGTGGTCGGACTATAAGCTATTATTCTTACAGGGCTTAGATGCGATTCTGGCATCAGGAATGCAGATTCAGAGTCCGATGATATCCGGGGTAGAGTAGTTTCGCAGTGGGAACAGAGTAGAGAGTGACGCCCAAGTGACGCTGACCTTGATGAGACTACAATGTTCCATTCAGTTTGGGTTATCCAACCCCAGCCTGTTAGCGGTGGCCGAAAGCGTTCCGAGCCACTCCCACCCCTGCCCGTCGCAGAAAAAAATCACAGGGGAGGGTTGTCCACTCTGTGGTCGCCACTGTTGGTTACCACCTTTTTGATCCGTCGGCCCAGGGCGTCGTAGGTGGCTTGCTGGATGGTTATGTCGGTGTCCTGCTTCGCGGTTACCTTCACCAGGCGGTTCCACGGGTCGTAGGTATATTTGTAGGTGCCGTCGTCGGTTAGGTTGCCGCTGTTGTCGTAAGTGGGGGTGATGGTGGTGGCGGCGAAGGTTTCGTTGGCTATCAGGTCGTCGCCGGCGTCGTCTATGTCGTCGTCGGAGTTGTTGTCGTAGCCTACTTTGACGTTGTCAAACTTGGCTTTCTCCGAGGCTAAGGCTACCCCGCCGGCTGCCAGCTCTGAGCCGTTGGTGTTGATCTCCAGGGTGTTGTCCACCCAGGCTTTAATCGTGGTGCCGTCCACGCTGACCTTCAGGGCGACGGTGGTATCGGTGCTGTAGATGTCCGAAGCCAGGGTCGTCTGGTAGCCTCGGACTGTCTCGATCAGGTCGATGTCGCCCACGCCCGTCGTGCCGATCTCCTCACCAAGCCGCACGGCATAGTAGTTATCGGGATCAACGTAGCGGACGATGAGGTCGGCGTACTCACCACTGTTGA
>JAGLWJ010000159.1 GCA_023133475.1 Phycisphaerae bacterium
GGCGACCCGAAGGGGAGCGTGTAGATGGAAGCGTGAAAAACGGGGAAAACGGCGCATCATCGTTGTAGAGCGAGGTTCACCCGCCGTTGCGGCATCGTGCGGTGGGTAGAATCTGCTCTACAACCATTTTCCATTTTTTTAGATGCGATTGCCCTGGAATCACAACCTCTTCTCTGCGTCTCTGCGTTCATGAAAAGCCCGGGCCAAGAAGGCGGGTGGAACCCGCCCTACATCTTGCAAACCCTACTACGGAGTCGGCTGGCGGCGGATGATTAACGTGTTGTTCTGCCCGCCAAACCCGAAACTGTTCGATGACACAATGTTGACATCGCACTTCCGCGCCTCGTTGGGGACATAGTCCAACTCGCAGTTGGGATCGGGATGCTGATAGTTGATCGTCGGAGGGAGCATCCCGTCGCGGATGGCCAACACACAGATGATCACCTCCACCACCCCGGCAGCGGCGATCAAGTGCCCCATCATGCTCTTGATGCTGCTGACCGGGATACGCTTGGCATGCTCGCCGAAGAGGGTGCGGATGGCCAGCGTCTCGACCTTGTCATTCTCCTCCGTGCTCGTGCCGTGGGCGGAGATGTAGTCGATGTCCGCCACGGTAAGCCCGGCACTTTCGATGGCATTGCGCATCGCGGCAATGGCACCTCGGCCGTCCTCGTGAATGTCGGTGATGCGGAAGGCGTCGGCGGTCGAGCCGTAGCCGGCTACCTCAGCCAGAATCCGGGCACCGCGCCGCTCGGCATGTTCGAGGCTTTCGAGGATGACGATCCCCGCCCCCTCACCCAACACGAATCCGTCCCGAGTGCGGTCAAACGGGCGCGAAGATGTCACACAACTGTCATTCCGCGTCGAGAGCGCGGTGAGGCGATTAAAACCGGTGACCCCCAGCGGATGGATCATGCTGTGAGTGCCGCCGGAGATCATCACATCGGCATCACCACGGCCTATAATGCAGGAGGCTTCGCCGATTGCCTGGGTGCTGGCTGCACAAGCGGTCAGCGTGTTGAACGTGGGCCCCTGGGCGTTGAAACGCACCGCAAGATGCCCGGCAGCCAGGTTCGGGTCCTGCTCTGCTTCGCGGGTCTTCACCAGGCGTTGCAAAGCCACCTCAGCCCAGGTGACCGTATCGAGATGCCCTCCACTGCCGGCGTCACTCTTCCAACCCTGAACAGCCGCCGCCACAAAATTGTCGAAATCCAGCGGGCCTTCGCCCCCACCAAGATAAATTCCCACGCGGGTGGAGGCCAACCCGTTGCCTACGGTCAACCCGGCGTCCTTCCAGGCCATTTCCGCGGCGGCTAACGCGAACTGGGTATTGCGGCTGGCGTTGCGGTGGCGTTCGACATCGTCCTTTAGAAAACGCGACAACTCAAAATCACGCACCTCGGCAGAGAAGGTGCTCGGGAAAGTCGAAGCGTCGAACAACGTCGTCGGGGCGATGGTGCACTCGCCCGCCAACAAACGCTTCCACACCGTCTCGATATTGTGACCAAGCGGCGTGATCCATCCCATACCGGTAATGACGGTTTTGCGGGCCACGCGATTACTCCTGATATTTCCTGATCACCAAGGCGGCGTTCTGGCCACCATGCAAGGCATAACCAACCGTCACACCCGTGCGGGCTGGTGAATCAACCGGCCCATCGGTAACGAAGCCGAGTTCGATCTCGGGATCGAGGGTGTTGGTATTAAGCGAAGGGGGAACCGTGTTGTGGTAGAGCGACATCGCCAGCACAGCCACATCGAGTGCCCCGCTGCCCGCACCATTATGACCCAAAGCCCCCTTGACGGCGATGGCGGGTATGTCCCGGCAACGCCGGCCAAACACCGCCTCCAAACCCTGGTGCTCCGATGCGTCGTGCTCGACCGTCCCCACCCCAAAGGTTTGCAGCAACTCGACCTCGTCGGGCGACACCCGGGCATCGTTCAAAGCCATCCGAATCGCCTGGGCGATACCCTGCCCCTGCGGGTGAGGGGTTATCCAGTCGTGGGTGTTGCTCGCGGCTCCGAAACCGACGACTTCGGCATAAATCCGGGCACCACGGGCTCGGGCGTGATCCAAATCCTCGAGAATAGCCAGACCACCACCCTCGCTGCATACCAGACCGCAGCGCCGGGCACCAAAGGGCCGGCAGGCCCGCTCGGGACGGTCGTCCATCCCGGTCGCCATTCGCCCGAGCAATTGCTGGCGAGCCAGGCCCATCGGGTTGATCTTGCTCTCCGCCCCACCGCAGATGCACACGTCGGCGGCACCGCGGGCAATGGTGCGAAAGGCTTCGCCGATGGCCAAATGACTCGCCGCATCGGCACAGGTGACCGTGTTCGAGTGAGCCTGGCAGTCGTGCACGATGGTCACGTGGCAGGCCAACATGTTGGGCAGGAACTTCAGCAACCACAACGGGGTCAGATTCCCCATGCCATCGCTGCCCCACTTCTTGAGGCTGAAGTTGCCGTTCTCGTCGGTGGCGGAGGCCAACGCGCCAGCCAGCTCCGACAGGTCGGCACAGATAAGACCGGCTCCGATGTTCGCCCCGAAGCGGGTGCTGTCCACATTGGTCGGCCCGTCAACCTCCTTACGCTCGATCAGACACTTGGTCTTCAAACCGGCGTCCTTGACCGCCTCATGCGCGGCGATCACCGCCAGGGCAATGTCCCGGGCCATCACCTTGATGCTCTTGCGGTAGCTCTTGGGGACGAAATCGCCCATCTTGAAGGCAGTGGCTTCACCGCCCAAGCGCGAGGCCAGACCAGAGGCGTCAAAGGCCTGCACCACCTTGATACCACACTGCCCGGCGAGCAAGCCGTCCCAAAGCGGCTCGATACCGATACCGAGCGGCGTTACCGTGCCAAGCCCGGTGATTACTACTCTGCGCTCGTTTTCACGGGGAGAGTCAACCATTAGTAGTCAACCTTCAGTCTCCAACACGAATGCGATAGTTCTTCAGCAAGTCCAGGAAAGTGTCCCCAAAGACGAAATTATGGCTCGGCAGCTCCAGTTCCGCTGAACTCTGGCCCACGTGCGAGAAAATCAAATCCACCTCGCCGATTTTATCCCCGTTGCGGAAGACCTCGCCATGGGTCATCGCCGCCGTATCGTCGATCGAATCCAGCACGACAGTATAGGTGAGCCGGTCCCCAGGCCTGCCGTAATCGTCGAAGACTGCCCGGCGAATCTTCGCCAGAATGACGTTTTCACGAAACCCGCGAGTTTCGCCCACCAGAATCCCCGCCGTCTGAGCCATCCCCTCGATCATTAGAGGAGGCGGCAGCAGGGGATAGGCAGGAGCATAATCGTGCACGTGCTCCTCGGCAAGCGTGACGTTCTTGACCGCCGACGCTTTCTTGCCGGATTCAAACTCCGTAAACGTGTCGATCCAAATCCAGCGCATGGTATACAGTAGGGCGGGTTCCACCCGCCGTTCTCACTCAATTCTTCTCTGCGCTCTCTGCGTCTCTGCGTTCATGAATAACGCGGGCTAAGCCGCCTGAAGCTTGGCTTCAATATAGTTGGTCAGCGTCCTTACGGTGAACAGTTCCGGCATCTTCGAGACGTTGGGGGCTTTGTCGAACGCGGAAAAATCGGCGTGTGGCATTGCCTCCTTCAAACGGATTATGCCTGCTTCGGTAAACTTCCCGTCCGCCACGTAGTCCGGATTGTTCACGATATCCTCGGGGAACAACTCACCTCGGGGAATCTTGATCGAGAACTTCTTCTCCAACCGAAAAACGATATCGAGAAAATCGATGCTCTCGGCTCCGAGATCACCTTGCAGGGTGGCATCCTCGCTTACCTCATCCTCATCGACTCCCAGGGCGTCGACCAGGACCTCTTCCACTTGCTTAAAAACGTCTTCTCGGGTTGCGGGCATTACTGCGGGCCTCCTTAACTCGGTCGTATACCTCGCTTGGCCGGGATCGGTTCTTTATGCCCCGCATCCCGGTTGGGGGATATGGTTCCCCGAAATCAGCGCCCAGCGCTCACGTGCCGCCGCCACAAGCTGCACATCGGTATCAGCCAACCCCGGATCGCGGTCGGCCAAATTGAAGTGTCGCAGCACAAACCGGGCTTTGACAACCTCTGTATCATCACACCGTCCAGTCCCGGAAAACTCACTGCCCGCAAACTCCAGGTTGCGGCAGTGGACCTCAATCCGTAAGAGGTGCCCGGGCCTGACGAAGCTCTTATATGTAACGTTTTTAGCCGCTTCGAGCAAGACGAAGCTATGCGCGAAATCCTCATGCTGCCGCACCAGCCAGGCAGCACTTTCCAGCATCGCCTCCAGCATGAAAACCCCGGGCAGCACCGGGAAAGTGGCGAAGTGATCCGCCAGATACTCCTCCGCCAGCGAGACCGCCTTGATAGTGACGATGCGCTTGCCGGGGTCCAGCTCGATAATCCTGTCAACTAACGCGAATTTCATCAGCTTCGTCGCGGTTACCACATCCCAAAAGACCGGGAGTTTAGCTCATCCACACCGAAAACGCCACCCTCGCGAAGATTCCACCTGGGCGGGAGGCAAGAGGCAACAAGGCAAGAGGCAACGAGGCAACAAGGCAACAAGTTTGTAGGTGGGGTCCGCAGACCCGACCTACGGAACTCATGCAGAGGTGCGGATGTAGGGCGGGTTCCACCCGCCACGCCATGGCAAGAAGGCGGGTGGAACCCGCCCTACAACCTGCTCGCAACTTCTTATTCTGCTCAACTCTGCGCCCTCTGCGTCTCTGCGTTTATGAAAAGTCTGGGTTAAGTATGAGTGCGACAGGGTGTTTAGCGGCGACAAGTCCGCAACGTTTAGCGGCGACCCGAAGGGGAGCGTGGAGCGTGGAGCGTGAAAAGGGGAGCATAAAAAATGGAGATGATAATATGGAGAACTAGCGGAAGTTTACAACTAACCTG
>JAGLWJ010000016.1 GCA_023133475.1 Phycisphaerae bacterium
GAACCGGCGGACAAGAACGTGGGCACAAACCCGTAAAGAGTTGGCGCTCCGTCACGTAAGTGATGGCCAGGTATCCGTGGGCACGTAGCACATGCAACGCTCCCCGCCTCCAGGAGCCACAGGAACACTCCATTCCGTAGGCACGCAGCCCACGGACCGGGGAAGGTGTATGATGATTGCATGATAACGTTACGACAAAATGCAGGAAAACTTCTTGACAATCGAACTCTTTCAGGTACGTGCCACCCGCCGATAACGGGCCGGACCCGCATGGGCGGCCTGTGGAGCGGTATCCTCTCGCAAAGGTGGTTGAGTTTGCCCATCGGATGCGGTACGATACAGCTACTAATAAGGATGGGCCCCCAACGATCAGGGAATATGCGGACGAGCCGATCCCTGACCCATTTCTCGGCTGTCTCGGTGGCTTTCGTGTCGGCAGCACCAAGGGAGTGGGGCCATTGGGGCGGGTCACGTGCCCGCGCGATCGTTTCGATCCCGTTGCCCACCCGGGTCTGAGACGGAGGGTATGATGTTGATCACTCACAAGAACTCCATTGGACTGCTGTTGGCGATCGTCGGTATCTGTATGGCGTTGTCGGTCTCGAATGCTCGGGCCAGCAGCGTGCAACCAATGACCGTCGAGACGCTCGCGGATCACTCCGGGCAAGTCATTGAAGGCGTGGTGGCGTCGGTCCGCTCGTACTGGGCGGCCGATCCGCGCCGCATTGAATCCGAGGTGACGTTCGCGCAGGTCGCGTATCTCAAAGGGGCGCTTCCCGACGCGGGTGATGCGTTTTCGCTGACGGTCCCCGGCGGCACGGTCGGAGAGATGCGCATGCAGGTGTGCTGCGCCCCCGACTTCCGTGTGGGCGACAAGTGGATTCTCTGCCTGTTGCCGTCGTACAAGACGTTTCCGGTAGTCGGGTTGTACCAGGGGGCCTTTCTGGTGCGGGCCGACCGCGACGGCGTCGAGCGCATCGTCTACGAACGGCATGGGGTCGCCGAACCCATTGTCGGTGTCGACGGCGACGGCTTCCTGCAGGTCGCCCGCGGATGCCAGGGGAAGGCCCATCCGCACCTGCGCGAGGCGCGTAACGTCCGGGTGAACTTCGGGCCTGCGGAGCCCGACCCGCCCCAAGCTCTCTCTCGTGACGAGTTTGTGGCACTCCTGCACCCCGTGCTGGCGGCGAGTCGGGATCATCAGCTTGCCGCACCGGCCGGGCGCCGTGTCCTGGTCGAGTACACGCCCGTCCCCCTCAAGCGCTCCGACATGCAGAAAGACCTCGACCGCCACCGGGCCGAGAACGGCGCTCCCCGGACGGTCCCGCGGCGTGAAGCCCCGCTCCCCCGGAAAGTGGAGGATCCCGCCCGTCCCTTGCTCGAGGGCGGAAAGGAGGTGCGGCGATGACCTTTCTGCTCCGCGCCTCGACGTTGTTGATAATGGCGGTCGCCCTGCTGTGGGTCGGCGGCGACCGTGCCGACGGCTTTTCGTACTTCAGCTACGGCGGGTATAACGTAATCTGGTCCGGCGGACAGAGCCTGCGCTACCTCTCGCCGGGCACCTTCCCCGAAGGAAGTGAGACGGACACCATCATTCAACTGGCCATGGGACAGTGGACCTTCGTGTGGGGAGGCGGTTTTGAATACACCTACTACCGGCTGCCCGAAGACCCGACGGTGGATCATTACGACGGCTACAGCGACACCGCAGCCGTACCGGCGGAATGGCTGGACCCCGGCGTGCTCGGGGTGACCTACATGGTCAGCAACGCGGACCTGTGGTACGACATGGACATCCTCTTCAGCGACTTCCCCGAGAACGTCGGTTGGCACATGCTGACCAACCCGGATTGTGAGGTGACGGCAAACCCCACGCCGTATAACGGATTTTCGTTCTATTTGGTTTCCACGCATGAGTTGGGGCACGGGATCGGGCTGGGGCACGACCCCATCGGCGACGAACCGCCGGGCAGCCCGTGGTTCATCGCCACCATGAACCCCGGTTACCCTGCCGGCGGACCGGTCGGGCAAAACAACATCGTCGAACTGCACACCGACGACCGCCGGGGCGTGCGCTTCCTCTATCCCGGAACACCGGAGACGAAGGTGGACCTGGCGGGCGCCGGCTACTGTTCGCAAGGCCCCTCGCTCGGCAAGGCAGTCCCGGCGTTCGTGGATCCTCTTACGGTCACCCCCGGCGAGGTGCTCACCGGTTGGTGTGTGATCGAGAACTTAGGCACGGTGAGTGTGGCTGACGTGCATCAGGGGTTCTATTTTTCGCTGGACGACGTGGTGGATACCGATGACCTGTTGATGGGTGACACTCGTTGGGATCTGCTCGCCGACGACGGCTATGAGTTCAGTGTGGAGATCGACGTTCCTGACCTGCTTCCGGGGTCGTATTACTTTGGCAGCATGCTCGATGATCTCAACGAGGTAGTCGAGGAATACGAGGACAACAACGACGCCATTACCTGTGATCCGTTCACCATCGCCCAGGCCATCCCGGCCTTTGAGCCGTTCAGTCAACAGGTGATCACCTGCGATCAGCCGTTCACCGGTCCGACGCCCCTGGTTCACTACCCGATCAACACGGCTCCAATCATCTGGAGCCTGGATAATCCACAACCGGACATGACCATTGACCCGGACACCGGGGTAATCTCCTGGCCCGAACCGGTCAAAGCCCCGTTCGAGTATGACCTTGACGTGCGGGCGACCAACGCCGCGGGAACCACGATGCAGACGCTGCGCGTGGCGGTGCATCAGGCGGCTGCGGTGATAGTGCCGATTGCCGACCAGGTCACCAAATGCGGGATCGACTACACCGGCCCGACGCCGGTGCTGACCGCCCCGACGTGCATGAACCCGATCCTGGATTGGGCCCTCTTGAGCGGCCCGCCGGGGATGACCATCAACCCCAGCTCCGGGGTGGTGTTCTGGCCGGGCGCGGTTCCGGACGTGCTGCCGTACACGGTTTCGATCCGGGCGATCAACGACGCCGGCGAGACGATCGAGACGTTCCTGCTGACCGTCGGTTCGGCGGGCGGTGATCTGGATGTGGATGACGACGTGGACCTGGTTGACTATGAGCTGTTCGAGGCGTGTATGGGCGGTCCGGAAGTTGCCCCGGCGAGCGGTTGTGCGTGTGCGGACTTCGACCAGGACGGCGACGCGGACCTGGCCGACTTCGCTTTGTTGCAGGGCGCGTTCACGGGAGTGATCGTGCACGAAGGCGCGTGCTGCCACGATGACGGCACCTGTACGGAGGGCGACCCGGACGGCTGCTTCGCGTTCGGCGGCACGTATCTCGGCGACGGCACGAACTGCGCCGCAGTGGATTGCCTGGGGGCTTGCTGCTTCTGGACGGGCGGGTGCTACGTGTTTTCGCCGGACGACTGTGCCACGGCCGAGGGAACCCTGCAGGGCCTGGGCACGGACTGCGGCGAGTTGACCTGCCCGCCGTCGGGCCTGGGGGCCTGCTGCCATCCGGACGAAAGCTGCACGGTGGAGACCCCTGCCGACTGCAGCGCCGCCGGTGGGATTCACCGCGGGGTGGGCATGTCCTGCGAGGCTGCGGATTGCACGACGCCGGTGGGTGCCTGCTGTCATTCAGATGGCACTTGTGCGGAAGGCAGCCCCGCTCACTGCGCCGCTACCGGTGGGGCCTACATGGGCGACGGCACCATCTGCACCAGCGCGACCTGCGAGGGAGCCTGCTGCTATTCGGATGGGGGGTGTCTCGATCTGAGCGAGCCGGTCTGCGCCGTCACGGCCGGGTCCTTCAAAGGCTCCGGCACCGACTGTGCCTCGACCGATTGCCCCGTCCTGCCCACGGGCGCCTGCTGTTATGCGGATGAAAGCTGCGCGGAGGAAACCGAGGCAATGTGTGACATGACTGGCGGCAGCTATCAGGGCGATGATACACTCTGCTCGACAACCGACTGTTCCGCCGCCGCGCTGGGTGCCTGCTGCCTGCCGGACGAAAGCTGTGTCGAGGTCACGCAGGTTGCCTGTGATCTGGAGAACGGGACCTTCATCGGCGAGACTACCACTTGCGCTTCGGTGGACTGCTCTCTCACCGATCTCGGTGCGTGCTACGACCCGAGCGATTGGAGTTGCATTCTTACCTCGCCGGGTATCTGTGCGGCTTTGGGCGGCACTTTCGAAGGGCCCGACACGACCTGCGGGTCGACGACGGCGCCCGAGTACCACAATGACATCGAAACCGTGACGATATATTGGGCACCGGGGGCGTCTTCAGCCATGGGGGATGACATCACCCTGAGCGGAACCGCTCGTGGGCTTATCTACTACGATCTCGCCGTCTACGGCACGGGTGGGGGAACCTATGACGTGGTCGTCGAGCTGTACGACGACTGCCCTGGCGAAGGTGGAACGCTGATCAACGGGACTCAGGCCGCCTGGAACGCCATTCCAGCCGACGATTACATGTACGTCATTTCAGCCGATTTGTCCGCGGACCCGGTGACCATTCCGGACACGGTGTGGATGGTGGCCACGTTCTCCTCGAACGACGCGGGATGGGTTCTGGCGGAGACGGCGGAGGTCGGCTTTACGGATGATCTTTTCGGCGAAGACGACCCGCCATGGGTTTGCGACTCCTGGTTCGGAGGCCCACCCAACGAATACGCCGGTTTCTACGCCAACATGCAGTGTGTGGAAGTGCCCGAGGGCGAGGGTGCGTGTTGCCACTCGGATGAGACTTGCACCGAAGGCACGGTGTCCTCCTGTGCTGCCGCCGGCGGTTTCTACATGGGCGACGACACCACCTGCGGGACCGTGGATTGCACCGGGCTGAATATCGGCGCGTGTTGCGACCTGGTCGACTGGCGTTGCACGGTCATGACCGCAGCCGACTGTGCCACGGCCGGGGGCAGCTACGACGGAGACGGCACGTCCTGCGGTGCTGCCTGCCCTGAGTATCAGAACGAGATCGATCCGGCTTCGCTGTCATATAACCCGGGTAAGCCGATGGCCGACGACCTGATCCTGGCCGGCACCGCTCGGGACTTGTCTTACTTCGAGATAGCAGTTTATGGCGGTGGGGGCGGCATGTTCGACGTGAGCACGGCGTTCTATGATGCTTCTCCCTGTGCCGGTGGGGCACCAATCCCCGGCACCTACACATCGGGGACCGGGCTTCCCGACAATGGGCAGGTGTTGAATCTTGCGGTCACCTTCCCGACCCCGGTGACGCTTCCGGACGACGTCTGGTTGGTGGTCGAGTTCACCACGGCTTATGCCGGCTGGATCGTCGCCGAGGAGGCGGAGGCGGGTTCCACCGCAGATTACTTCGGGATGGCGACGTACAACGCCGGGACCGAGGAGTGGGAATGGGCATGCGACTATCAGATCGAAGATCCACCGAATGATCCCCACTCCGGCTTCTGGGTAAACGTCCAGTGTGTCAACGCCGGTGCGGGCTTCCGTGCACCGACGGCTGAGGAGCCTTTCATGACCGTTACCCCGATCGATCTGCCTGCGGTACGAAGTGGTGGCATGTAAGTCATCTTCGGTCACCGGGTGGGAGACAGAATCGCCGTTCGTGCGACGACGAGAGGAAGGTTGCCCATGTGCAGCACAGTTCGCCATCTGGCGTTGGCCATCGCAGTGAGCATGTTGATGCCCGCGATACCGGTTACTCATGCCCAGTGCGACACGTCGTGGGAGACAGCCGTCGGCGACCCCGGGCTCAACTCGACAGTCTGGAGTCTGGTGACGGTCAACCGCTCTTCGGGCATCGGCCCAGCCGTGTATGCCGGCGGGCAATTCAGCTTTGCCGGGGGCAACCCGGCCAAGAACGTCGCCAGGTGGGACGGCGTGGCATGGTCACCGCTGGGCACCGGGGCGGAGAACGGCGGAATCGTGTACGCCCTTGTGGTGTCGGATGACGACCTCCTCTATGCGGGGGGCGCATTTGGGAACATGGGCGGCCTGACCGGTACGAAACGCATCGCCAAGTGGGACGGCACTTCGTGGTCGGACGTCGGCGGCGGCATGTCAGAGAACAACACTGGCATCCGCGCCCTGACGTTCTTCAACGGCGATCTCTACGCCGGCGGTTACTTGAACGAAATCGGCGGCATCACTGCCCACAAGATCGCGCTGTGGAACGGATCGGTTTGGTCCGCGTTGCCGGGCGACCCGCTTGGCAGCACAGACCTGATCCGGGCCCTGGGCACGTTCGATGATGACTGCGGCGAGGGTCTTTATGTCGGGGGATACTTTCAGGCCGCCGGTAGCAATCCGGACGCCAACTACATCTTCAGGTGGGACGGCGCTTCCCTCGAGCCGCTTGGTCAGGGAGCCAACAACGACGTCGAGGCTTTTACCGTGTGGGACGGTGCACTCTACGTCGCAGGGCAATTCAACCGTGTGTATCAGAGCGATGGGACGGAGGTGGTGGCCAACAAGGTTGCCCGATGGGACGGCACTTCCTGGCACGCACTCGGCGACGGCATGAACTCCGATGCTTCCTACCACGTTTGGGCGTTAGCTACCTTCGACGATGGTGCAGGGGAAACCCTTTACGCCGGGGGCAACTTCTCGACAGCCGGCGGAGTGCCCATCAGGTTCATCGCCAGGTGGGACAGAAGCAACTGGTCCGAGGTCGGGGCAGCCGACCTTAACGGACAGGTGTACGACTTGGCGGTGTCGTCATACGACGGCGGACTGTATACAGGCGGAACATTCACGACCAGCGGCGATCCCAGTGCAAACAGACTCGTAAGATGGGGCGGGCCGTTACCCCACTCACCCACCAACGCCGAGGTCGCCCCCTCGACCATCCACGCGGGCGAATCGGCGGACCTGTCTGCCTCGGTCCCGGGGGCAACAATCAACTGGTACACGGGCGGTTGCGGCGAGACCCTGGTGGGCAGCGGCGATCTGATCATGGTGAGCCCGGTCGAAACAACGACCTACCATGCCCGCGCATTTGACGGCGTTTGCTGGAGCTACGACTGCGATGCCGTAACGGTTACCGTTCTGTGTGTTCCGCCCACGATAACGTCTCAGCCTGTCGGCGGGACGGCTTGCGCCGCACATTCCCATGAGCTTTGCGTTGTGGCCGAAGGCAGCGGGGAGTTGCGCTATCAGTGGAAGCGGAACGGCCTGAGCTTGCTCGGCGCCACGTCGCCCTGCCACCTGGCCGCCGAGGCCGGCACGTACTCGTGTGTGGTCACGGACGATTGCGGCCCCACCGACAGCGTAACCGCCGTGGTGACGCTGGCGTCCCCGGGCTTAGGCGACTTCGACGGCGACGGGAATGTGAATCTGGATGATTATGCGCTCCTGGAGAACGGTCTTCATGGGCCGAGCAACGGCATCGCTGACGGCTGTGAATGCATCGACGTTGATGGCGATGGGCACGTTGATCTGTTCGACTTCGCAGTCTTCCAAGGATTGTTCACGGAATCGCGCAAGGCTGGAATCGGTGTTGTTGTCAGGTAAACTGGTCTTAAGTCATATCTCAAGAACTGCGGCGGCATAGGCGTTCCCCGATTCGAGAGACGCTCGCTCGGCAATCGCCCCTCGCCTCAGACGCTTGCCCGTGCCGCCTATCCCGCCAGTCTGAGAAAGTCGGAAAAACAAGGGGACATCATACCTATTTCTTGACATGCGGTCAAGCGTGCCCTGCGCCGGCGTGATGCCTCGGATACCACGCTTTGTTGCCCCCGGTCATCCGCATTGCCTCACGTAGCGGGGAAGCGGAAATTCCTTGGGCAAAACTCGCCCGAGAACCTCATCCACAACGGCGGGTGAAACCCGCCCTACAACTGTGATTACGCCGTTTTCCACGCTCCCCGTTGGGGAGCCGCTAAACGCTACGGACTTGTCGCCGCTAACCCATATTTTTCATGAACGCAGAGACGCAGAGAGCGCAGAGGAAGGAAGAAGTGAGTGCACCCAACGACAATGTTTCCTATTCCCCCATTTTTCATTTTCCATTTTCCATTTTCCATTTTCTCCATTCTCCATTCTCTGCGGTGAATTAGATGCGATTGCCCTGCCGTCACACCTGGGACGGGGGTTGCCGTTGACATGACCACGGTCTCGATGGTATGATACATTTCCGGGCTATATTGACGGGGGGCGTTTTGCATGCCGTCGTAGCGTTTTGCCGGCTGACGACGGATGGGGGAAAAGTGGGCAGGCGCATCCCGTTCCCGCAGAAGGAGGTGTCAATCTCCGATGAATTACTGAGGCAGTTGCTTCGGTAACGGGCCTCGATTGTGTTATTTTGGCAATTCCAAGTAAATATGGGGAGGTTTATGAAATGCCGCGAGAACTTTTGATGCCTGTCGTGCTGACGGCAGGGCTGTTGATCCTGGCAATGAGCGCCGGCCCACTCCTTGCCGAGGACACGGTTGTGAACTCTACAAGCACTTTTCTGGGGCCGGAGACGGAATGGGCTGAGGCTGCGGTTGTCATCCAGCAAGCCTCCTCCATGTTTGGGGCTCGGGAGTACTATATCTCCGGAGCCGGCAAAATCGTGGTGGTCGACGTGCGCCCTGAGCAGGAACAAGGGTTCGTGGAGCGACGCTACGAGTTTAACGATCGGGCTGACCTGCTCGGCAAACTGCTCAAGCAGATTTGCCAGGGCGACGTGTTGGGAGTTGCGGCTCAACGCTCGGAATCGGAGCCGCCGCCGACCGGCATCACCCCACCCCTCCTAATCCTGCGAAACCCCAAAGGCAAAACCCAAGCTGTCTCCTTCCCTCGAGATGGGTCCACGCAGGAGTATGAGAAGGCTTGGCTGGCGGTCTCGGCGCTGAAGGGGTTAATCCAAGACGCTCAGCCGCATTATACGGGTAAGTATGCCAAAAGTTTTATTCCCCAGGATTTCGTCTGGAGCGCCGAGACGGTTCTCCCGCGCCGGGTTGTTCATTGGGCACCGATAGCCACCGCCCAGGATAACGCCAGGCTGCAAGAGGAGTACCGCCACAAGGTCGAAATCCAATTGCAGGCAATTGAAAAGAACCGGGCAGAAAAAGCCCGGGCAGACAGTAAGAACCAGGACTGATCCCTTCGAGTTCACCTTGAAGTGAGAAGGAGGAAACCATGATATTCAGAATCCCCGACAGAAGAATACGCGGAATGTTCAAGGGCTCCTCGGGCATGTTTTGCGTGTTAGGCGTTATTTTGGTGATGAGTTGTCTACTGCCCGTGGCCTGGGCCTACAACTTCACTTTTTTTGGTGGGCGGCTCGGGCGTGCCGGCGTGGACACCGGTGCGACGGGAAACCACGATTTTCTGGCTTCCTGGAACATTCCAGACAGTGGAACGCTCACCTGGTACCTCGATCGTAACGAACTGCCGGTGGGCGACTGTGACGGGGCTTGCTTTGCCGCGTTGAAGGCCCGAGTGCAGCCAGAATTGGACAAGTGGGCACTGTGGCTCCGCGTGAGTTTCGCGGAAGCCTCCTCGCTGAATGACGCCCACATACGGTACCGGTTCATCGATTTTTCCACCGTGGCAGGAAGCGCCGACGCCTACTGGGATGGCCACACGGGCACGACGCTGGAACATGTTCTCATCCGCATCGACCCCGATGGGTTGGCTGGCTGGACCACGGCGGCTGGGCGAAACGATTTCGCATACCTCATCTTGCACGAGACCGGCCATGCCTTGGGGCTGGGAGACCTGTACGCTGCCGACCACGGTGGAGGCAATGTCTTTGAAGGCGAAGACTTCTGCGATCACGGGCTTCCGTCCGGGCCTTTGCCCGATACGCGCACCAAGCGCGATAACGTCATGCAAAGACGAGGCCAAATGGTCCTGGACAACGACACTATCCACGGAGCCGAGTGGTTGTGGGGCAATTCGGGCTCGGACGCCATCGTGACCGGTGAGCTGGACACTCGCCAAGCCGGTCTCAATGCCAACCGGGCTGCCAAGCACCACGGCTTGACTCAAACACCGAAGACCTGGACGTACCGCGGGAGTGTGGCTTCGTTCATTTCCGCTCCCAAAGTCACCCTCTTCTTTAGTGGCATACAGGCGGCCCGCAACATGGGACCCGGAGCCTGGACACCAACCCTCTTTGCCGATCGTGTGGAATTCGACCACGCCGGGCCGTACGAGGGCAATTTCAAATTCCAAATCGATTGCGACCAGAGACCTGAACGGTACGGAAACGCCCGGATCAACACCGGAACAGTCGTTACTAATTTCACCGCCACCCCCGCTGGAGGCGGCCCGCAACTCTTCCCCTTCGATCAGGTCTTCGGAGCGGACTGTGGCGACGTGGAAGTGGACTACTTCCCGGATACCGTCGCCATGGTGGAAATATATAGCCCCACGCACGGGACCGAAAAGGTTACGGTAAGAGGACCAACAACGGTCCACGTCGATCTGAGCAGCTTGGGAGATGCGGACGGCAATGACCTGGAAGAGGTCACCACCGAGATCGTCGAGATGGAGCTAACCGGCGACAGCACGCTATTCGGCCCCGTGATTGTCAGGCTTCGCTCTGCCGGCAGTTCGCCGTATCAGCCCTCGATAGGGATAATCGAGGAAGTGAGCAACGACACACCGGGCGTTTTGGATATTCCTCCCTTCGCGGACACCGGCACGGCTATAAGCTTCTTCGATGTGTACTTCGAGATCGAAGCCCTGGGACAGGTTTACCACAACAACGCTCCCAAACACCAGGAAGCCGAAATCCACGAGAAACCACCCCGGCCGGGCGACAAATACGAAAGCCCGGAGGTGATCCCGCTCTACGACGAGGACGACATCTTCACTGGCCTGGAGTTGCGCTCCGCATCCCACACGCCGGACCCCATAGAGGTGGATTACTTCCCGAAGACCAAGGCGACGGTCGAGATATTCAGCCCCACACACGGAACAGAGGATGTTACGGTAACCGGCCCCACGACGGTCCACGTCGATCTGAGCAGTCTGGGTGATTCGGACGGCAACAGCCTGGAGGAGGTCACCACCGAGATCGTCGAGATGGAACTGACTGGTGACAGCGACCTTTTCGGTCCGGTAATCGTCAGACTACGCCCCGAGACCAGTCTACCCCACCAGAGATCGATGGGGCAAATCGAGGAAGTGAGCAACGACACACCGGGCGTTCTGGATATTCCACCCTTTGCGGACACCGGAACAGCCATGAGCTTTTTTGACGTGTACTTCGAGATCGAGGTCCTGGGTGAGATATACCACAACAATGAGCCCAAACTCCAAGCGACCGAAATACACGAGAAGCCGCCTCGGGAAGGCGACAAGTACGAAAGCCCCGATGTGGTCCAGCTCTACGACGAGAATGACATCTTGACGGGGGTGGAACTACGCTCCGCATCGCACACGCCCCGCCCCGAAGAGGTGGACTACTTCCCAGCCACCCATGCCACAATCGAGATAGACACACCCTTTGGCCCGGAAACGATTGCGCTTAAGGGCCCCACGACGGTCATCGTCGATCTGAGCAGTTTGGAAGATGGGGACGGCAACGGCAGGGAAGAGGTGCAAACCGAGATCGTCGAGATGAAGCTGACCGGTTACAGCGAGGTTCTGAACAGTCCCATGACCGTCAGGGTCCGCCCTGACACGGCTGCACCGTATCAGCGCTCGATTGGGCAGATCGAGGAGATGAGCGACAATACGCCGGGTGTCCTGGACATTCCGCCGTTCGCGGATTCCGGAACAGCCATGAGCTTCTTCGACGTCTACTTCCAGATCGAGGTGGCTGGTGAGGTATACCACAACAACCAGTCCAAGCATCTGGAGACGGAAATCCACGAGAAGCCGCCAGCCGAAGGCGATAAGTACGAAAGCCCCGACGTGATCCCGCTCTACGACGAGTATAACAACCCCACGGGGGTGACACTCAAGTCCGCCTCGCATACGCCAAACCCCAGGCTGGAGGTGGACTACTTCCCCGAGACCCACGCGACGGTAGAGATCTACAGCCCCAGTCATGGAACCGAAGATGTTACGGTGACCGGGCCTACAACGGTCCACGTCGATCTTGGAAACCTCGGGGATGCGGACGACAATGGTTTGGAGGAGGTTGATACCGAGATCGTCGAGATGGTGCTGACCGGTGACAGCGAGCTTTTCGGGCCTGTGACCGTCACGGTGCGGCCTGAGACCAGTTCACCGTTCCGGCGCTCGACGGGGCAGATCGAGGAAGTGAGCAACGACACGGATGGCGTTTTGGATATTCCTCCCTTCGCCGAGACCGGCACGGCAATGAGCTTCTTCGACGTTTACTTCGAGATCGAAGTTATGGGGCAGACATACCACAACAATGAGCCCAAACTCCAAGCGACCGAAATACACGAGAAGCCGCCTCGGGAAGGCGACAAGTACGAAAGCCCCGATGTGGTCCAGCTCTACGACGAGAATGATGTCATCACGGGAGTGGAACTGCGCTCCGCGTCACACACACCTCGCCCCAAGGAAATCGACTACTTCCCCGAGACCCAGGCGAAGGTGGAGATTTACAGCCCCACTCACGGAACCGAAACGGTTACGGTTTTCGGGCCTACAAAGGTGATCGTCGATCTGGCAAGTTTAGGCGATAGGGACAGCGATGGGCTGGAGGAGGTCGATACCGAACTCGTCGAGATGGACCTGCACGGCGAGAGCGAGTTGTTTGGGCCGGTGACCGTCAGGCTCCGCCCTGACACGGCTTCACCGGGGCAGCGATCGATTGGGCAGATCGAAGAGACCAGCAACAACACGCCGGGTGTTCTGGACATTGTTCCATTCACCGAAACCGGCACAGCCATGAGCTTCTTCGATGTCCACTTCGAGATCGAAGTCTTCGGAGAGCTATACCACAACAACGAGCCCAAGCATATGGAGACCGAGATACATGAGAAACCGCCTCGGGAAGGCGACAAGTACGAAAACCCCGACACGATTCTGCTCTACAACGAGGATAACATCTTCACGGGAGTGGAACTGCGCTCCGCGTCGCATACGCCGAGCCCCAAGGAGGTGGACTACTTCCCGGAGTCCGTGGCGACGATCGAGATACACGGTCTCTGGGGTCCGGATACCGTGACACTTATCGGTCCGACAACGGTTGTGGTCGATTTGGGTAGCCTGGGGGATGCGGACGAAAACGGCCAGGAAGAGGTCCCAACAGAAATGACACAGTTGGACTTGGTTGGTGACAGTCCCATCTACGGCCCCATCACGGTCAGGATTCGTCAAGCCACCGGCACTCAGCCCGGCGACTTCGACGCTGATGGCGACGTTGACCTGGATGACTGGGCCATCTTCGTCCCCTGCGTGAGCGGCCCGAATGTGACCACGGCGCCGGCTGAGTGTATGCCGGAGCAATTCGAGGCGACCGACCTCGACGACGACAACGACGTGGACGTGGGCGATGCAGCCTTTTTCCAAGTGGTTTTTGGCGGGGAAATCGTCTATCCATCCAGTCCCTCGATCGGAATCATCGAGGAGACCGCCAACAACACCCCGGGCGTTCTGGATATTCCTCCCTTCGCGGGCACCGGAACGGCGTTCAGCTTCTTTGACGTGTTCTTCGAGATTGACGTGGCTGAAATGACCCTCCACAACAACCAGCCGAAGTACATGCACACCGAGATAACCGAAAAACCGCCCGCCGGGGGCGAGACGTACGAAAGCCCCGAAGTGATCCCGCTCTTTGACGAAAACAATAACTACGCGGGCGTCGATATCGGGGCGGTATTCCACACGCCCACCCCGCTCGAGGACATCACACCGCCGGTGATCACCTGTCCGACCGACATCGCACAACCCAACGATCCCGGGCAGTGCACGGCGGTGGTGGACCCGGGCACAGCCACGGCAACAGACGATTCCGGCGAGCCCCCGGTGATCACCTCCTCGCGTAGCGACGGTTTGCCGTTGGACCACCCGTACTCCGTCGCGGACACCACTATCACCTGGGTGGCTACGGATGCCGCGAGCAACACCGCCAGTTGCGATCAGGCGATCACCGTCCTTGATGGTGAAGCCCCGGTGATCAGCGATTGCCCAGCGGACATGATGGTGGACAACGAGCCGGGCATGTGTTCGGCGGCGGTGCACTGGTCGGAGCCGACAGCCCTCGACAACTGTGGTGACGCCACGCTTACCTCGACGCACACTTCCGGCAGTACGTTTACGGTGGACACGACGACCGTTGCCTATACGGCTACGGACATGTACACAAACACCACGACGTGCAACTTTGAGGTGATAGTGGCCGATGTAGAACCCCCGGTGATCGAATGCCCGCCGGACATGGAGGTTGGCGACGATCCTGGCGGCGGCTGTTGGGCGATGGTCGACACCGAAATGGCTTCGGCGAGCGACAATTGTGACATGGAGCCGACGATCACCGCAACACGTAGTGACGGCTTTGCGTTGTGGGACCCGTTCCCGTGCGGAACGACCACCGTCACCTGGCATGCAACGGATTCCTCCGGCAACCCGGACCAATGTGTCCAGACGATTATGGTGCAGCCGATCAGCGAGTTACGGGTGAACTTGGAGCTGTCCCCGCCGATGATGGTGCCGCCGGAGCAGCCTCTGATCCGTTGCATCACGTTCGAGTTGTTCGACTGTGGGGCAAGCATGTCGGTGGTCGTGGAGCAGGACGTTATCTTCCATGGTGGTTTCGCCATGGACGTAGTGGTGTCGGTGCCGCCTGAACTTGCTGTTTGCGACTGTGTAACCGCGCGTGACCGTTTGCACACGCTACGGCGGACGGACGAGGAGGTGCAGATTGTTGGCACACAGTACGTGGCTGACTTCCTGGGTGATCCCGACTTCGGTGGAGACTGGCTGATCGGCGGCGACCTCAACGAGGACGGCAACATCGACGTGCTGGATTTTGGCATTTACTCGAGCCAGCACGGGATGGACTTCGGGACCGGTGACACGCCTTGCGGCATGCCGCCCCCGCACGCCGACATCGATGGGGATGGAGTGGTGTCCCCGTATGACTATGACATCCTCGATGCCCACTTCATGATGATGTCCGAGGATAACTGCTGCGGTCTTCCAGGCCGCAAATGAGCGAGAATCGGGTTGGCCACCGAAGGTGGCGTGAGGACTGAACGGGCGGGTGGCCCACCGCTTTAGCGGTGGGGGACGCGAATCCTGACGCGATTCGTGTTCTCCAGGGCTAAAACCCTGGGCCACCCCAGCCCGAAGCGCAAGCCTACTCCCACGAAACCCACGCTATTCCGCATACGGGTTTACTGAATGTTTACCCTCCGGGGGCCCTCAGCCCCCGTAGGTCGGGTCTGCGGGCCCAACCTACAAACTCGTCGCGTAATGCTTCAGACGGAATCACACCCACTGCCAGGAAATCAGGGGACATCATCTCTATTTCGTGACATGGCCGAAAAGGGGGTCAGGCTTACTTATTAACGCGTTATTGGGGTCGTGGTAGCATGTTGACATCAGAAACCAGGGGACATCATACCTATTTCTTGATATGCGGTCAAGCGTGCCCTACGCCGGCGTGATGTCTCGGATACCACGTGTTGTTGTTCCCGGTCATCCGCATCACCTTAGGTATGATGTCCCCTGATTTCCGACGCAAACCGGCAACGCGGCATAAAGCCTGACTTCATGGGGCGTGTTTTTGGATGAGAAACTTGACTATGTTTTTGATTTTGATATAGTGGACTTTCGGGTTCGCCGGTTCCCGTCACGCACACAACGAGCTTGGGCAGAGGAACGGCTATCACCTTTCTGCAACGGTACAGGAGAGGATCCATGTCGCGCGACATTCTCGTCTCGGTTGACGTGGACTTGGGCGTCGTCGGTCGGCAAGTTACATTCGGCGTAGCGGTTCCGAGTTCCGACTCTCTCCACGGCCCGGGCAGCCACCTGATCGTTCGACTCCCCATCAAGCTTATCGCTCGCCGCTCTATGTTCAGGGCGGTTGATCGTTCTCAATCTCAATTATCTTGCCTCCGCCGGTCGCGCGGCGGCGCACTGACCTATCTGCAAGAACGAGAGTTTCTCGATTAGGAGGATTGGATCATGAAACGCGCTGTGTGTCTGGTCATTGCTCTTGCTTTCGGCGCCTCGGCAAGCGCCGACATCATCGATGTGTGGGTCACAGCCGCCTCCGATTTCGACGCCATGGATGCCCCCTACAAGCTCGAAAAGAGTGAGATGGACTTCTGGCCGCACTGGAACGGCTGCGACGAGGTCTGGGGACTCAGAAGCCCGGTGGTCGAGCAGGATCCGGAGGCGGAAGTCGTCGAGACGTTCTACGTGTGGGGCAAGTTCACCAACGAGCCCATCGGCGCGCAAATCTACGGTAATCACCTGCACGCTTCGGTGGACGGCTCGTTGGAGATCATCGACAGCGCGGCTTATCGTCACACCAGAACATCGCCGCCCGGGGAGACCTGGCAACGCTGGGGTGGGGCATCCGAGATCACGTTCGACCCTGACGCCGTCATGATGGCCGTAACCGTGAACGGAATAGTGCACGCGGGAACGTCGAACTACGACCTGTACTGTGCGGATGGGACGTTCCTGCTCGGGGCCATCAAGGTCCGCTGCCCGGCAGGATCGGAGGGCGGCAAACTGAAGCTGGGCCTCGGAGACCTGGGCCTTATCACCCGTAATGGCTCCACGGATCGGCCGGTGGTCCGGATCTGGGACGGCGAATCCGGCGACCCTGATTACGTGGAGTGTCCGGAGAATCCTCCCACCGAGATATGCTGGGGCCCGGTCGCATACTTCGTGACCGACTGCAACAGCAACGGCATCTGGGATCGCCAGGACATCGCCGGCGGAACGAGTTCGGATTGCAACACCAACGGCGTGCCGGATGAGTGCGAGATGGGACGCGTCCTGGCCGCCCGCTGGCGCCTGGATGAGTCGGCCGGCGGGACGGCTACCGAGGACGTCGCCGGGCTCGACGGCACGCTGGTCAACTTCAACCTTGCTGATGTGTGGATCGATGGCATGGCCGACAACGCCCTCGAGTTCGACGGCGCCAACGATCACGTCACGCACGGCTTCAACCTGAGCACGAACGGGACCATCTCCCACTGGCTACGACCGGACCAGATCCGGGCCATGGTCGCCTATTATGAGAGCGATGGCACCGGTAGCCGTCAGAACGGCTTTGGCGACCCGATTGCGATACGCGAGATCCATACCTCCATTGGGTCGTCGGGCATCTTCTTCTTCATTTATCAGGACGGCCCGGACAGCACCAGCCAGGCTAAGTTGCGCGGACCCGTTGCCCAGCCGGGCATCTGGGCACATCTTGCGGTCACCTGGGACACGGACAGCTATCTCATCATGTACGTCGATGGTGTCGAGGTCGACCGCGTGGCGGCGACAGACTACAGCTTTGAGAATCGCTCGCCGACGTACCGCACCTTTGGCCGGGTCGGCAACGGCTACGCCAGCCGCCACTGGGATGGCGCCATCGACGACGTTCAGGTGTACGACCGCGCTCTGACGGCCGACGAGATTGCCCGGCTGGCGGCCGGCCCGGGCTTTGCATTCGGAACCGGCAACGCCGGCGACCTCAACGACAACAACATCTTCGACGACTGCGAGAGTCAGTGTGATGCTTCTCAGTTCGCGCTGCTTCTCGCCGAGGATGCCCAACTATCGGACCACCTCGGCTACGACGTGGACTTATCCGGCGGTCTCGCGGTGGCCGGTGCGCCGTTCGCGGGCGCCGACAATGCCGGGGCGGCGTACGTCTTCCGCAGAGTCGGCCCCGGCTGGTTCCAGGAGGCCAAGCTGGTCGCCGACGTCCCCGCCGCCTCCGACCTCTTCGGCAAGGCCGTGGCGGTCGATGGCAACACGATCGTCGTCGGTGCGCCGAATCGCGACGTGGTCGGCGCCGATTCCGGTGCGGCCTACGTTTTTGAATGGGAGACGAGTTCGAATGCCTGGGAGCAGACGGCGATGCTCACGCCCGTCGCGGGCCAGGGAGCGGCTGAAGACTGGTTCGGCCACGCGGTGGCCATCTCTGGTGATGTCATCGTCGTTGGTGCCTTGGGCGACGGCGAAGGCGCGACAGGCGCCGGCTACGTATTCCGGCGTACGGGCGGTGCGTGGGGCGATCCGGAAGCAAAGCTCGTCTGCGACCCGAGTGGTGATGGTGACGCCTACGGCTACTCGGTCGCCATCGACGGCGACACGATTGCCCTGGGTGGCCCATTCGTCGGTAACGTCGGGCCGGTCCACGCGATCATCGACTATGGTGTGGTCGCCGTCTTCGAGTATGACGCGATCGACGGCTGGCAGGAACGCGCCAGGCTGATCGCCACGGATCCTCCTCGAGACTACGAGTACTTCGGCTGGAGCGTGGCCGTCTCCGGCGACACGATTATGGCATCGGCCATCCAGTCGAGCCTTGACCAGTTCTACGGCGGCGCAGTGTATGTGTTCGACAAGCCGGCCGGAGGCTGGGAGAACATGTATGCCGAGACTCGGCTGGCGCCGCTCGACGTTGCGGCTCAAGACTACTTCGGCACTGGCCTCGACCTGTCGGGCGAGACGGCTGTTATGACAACCAACCGGGTCTTGCACGACGGCGTCGGCTCCGCAAGATACTATCGCCGCGAGAATGGCACGTGGGTCGAGCGGGCGAAGCTGGTCCCCGACGACGGTGCCACCGACGACTGGTTCGGCTATGCAGCCGCGATCGATGGTGACACCATTCTCGTCGGCGTCGTCGACGATGACGCGGCTGCGGGCCTGGCCGGCAGCGCCATGGTCTACACCGGTCTGGCCGACTGCAACACGAACGGCGTCGTGGACATCTGCGACATCGAGACCGGCCAGAGCACGGACTGTCTGCCCGACGGCATCCCCGACGAATGCCAGCCGGACTGCGACTCGGACAGCATCCCCGACGTCTGCGAGTTCGCTGTCGGCACGGCGCAGGACTGCAACACTAACGCCGTGCCGGACGATTGCGACATCGCCGCAGGCACCAGCGAGGACTGCAACATCAATGGCGTGCCCGACGAGTGCGACGTCGCCGTTCCGTATCCCGGCTTCCCGAAGCTGCTCGACATCAACGCCGCCGCGGACAGCGAAGACGATTGGGAACCGCAAGTCGCCACCGACGGAAACGGCCACTGGGTCGCGGTGTGGACGTCCAACGATGACCTCGACGGGACGATCGGCCCGAACACAGACACAGACATCCTGTTTGCCCTAAGCACGGACAACGGGGAAAACTGGACTTGGCCGGAACCCCTCAACGGCAACGCCGCTACGGACAGCGGAACCGATTGGAGCCCACAACTTACAACCGACGGGACCGGCTGCTGGGTCGCAGTGTGGCACTCCGACGATGACCTCGAGGGGACGATCGACCCGGATGGGGACATCCTCTTCGCCATAAGCACGAACGACGGGGCAGACTGGACCGCGCCGGAACCCCTTCACGTCAGCGCCGCTATGGACAGCGGAGCCGATCAGTGCCCGCAAGTCACGACCGACGGGAACGGCCGCTGGGTCGCGGTGTGGACGTCCGACGATGACCTCGGGGGGACGATCGGCACGGATCAAGACCTCCTGTTTGCCGTAAGTACGGACGACGGGGCAAACTGGACCACACCGGAACCCCTCAACGGCAACGCCACGACGGATCGCAAATTTGATGGTGGCCAGCAAGTCACGACCGACGGGAACGGCCACTGGGTCGCGGTGTGGCACTCCCCAGAGGCTCTCGTGGGGACGCCCGGCGCGGATGCAGACATCCTGACTATTCGATTCTGGTTGAGTGCCGACTGCAACACCAACGGCATTCCGGACGAATGTGACATCACCGGAGACACCAGCGAGGATTGCAACACCAACAGCATCCCGGATGAGTGCGATTTGTCGGCGGGAACCAGCCAAGACTGCAACACCAACGGCGTGCCTGACGAGTGCGAGCTTGACGGCAACGACTGCAACAACAACAACATCCCCGACGAATGCGACATCGCTTCCGGCACCAGCGAGGATTGCCTGCCGGACGGCGTGCCCGACGAGTGCCAGCTCGGCGACACGCGGTATCGGTATCAGTTGGATGATGGCTCCATCGAGTACGCGATCTGCTTGGGCGAAGACGGCTATATGGCCTGGCTCAACCAGTTCACGATCGAGTCAGGCCATGAGACGATCGGTGCGGTCGAGCTATTCTGGGGCATCCTGGACCTGGGCACCGAAGTCAGCGTCTACCTATGGAGCGACCCCAACGGCGACGGTCAACCGATGGATGCCCAGGTCCTGGCGTCGGCGAATACGCTGGTCGATTGGGACTATCCCGCAGTGGTAGACATCCCGGACACTGTCGTCGGAATGGAGGGGACGAGCTTCTTCGTTGGCGCCGTTGTCTACCATGTTTCCGAGCAGGATTACCCGGCCACGCAGGACGCGGAAGCGACTCCAGACCGGAGCTGGCTCGCCTACAGCGCCGAGCCGTTTAACCCCAATGATCTGTCCGGCGCCCAGTCCGTGTCCGCCATATTCAGCCCGGAGTATGCCGGCGACTTTCTGGTGCGGGCGTTCACAGACTTCGAGGGGGCAGACTGCAACACCAACAACATCCCCGACGAATGCGACATCGCTTCCGGCACCAGCGAGGATTGCAACATCAACGGCATCCCCGACGAGTGCGACATCGCTTCCGGCACCAGCCAGGACTGCAACACCAACGGCATCCCGGACGAGTGCGAACTCGCCGGCAACGACTGCAACACCAACGGCATCCTCGACGAGTGCGACATCGCCCTCACCGAGCTGGCCAAGCTGCTGGCGACCGACGGGGCAGCCGAGGATCGCTTCGGCAACAACGGCGTCGCGATCGACGGAAGCGTGGCCGTCGTCGGTGCGCACCAGCACGATCATCTCGGAGCCGACGCCGGTGCAGCCTACGTATTCCATTACATCGACGGCAATTGGCAGGCGGAAGCCAGGCTGCTCGCCTCCGACGGAGCGCCGGGTGACTACTTCGGCTACAGCGTCGGCGTCTCGGGCGACGTGATCGTCGTCGGCGCCTATTTCGCCGATCACTTCGGCAGCAATTCCGGGGCGGCGTACGTCTATCGCCACGTCGGCGATGCCTGGGAGCAGGAGGACAAGCTCGTCGCGAGCGATGGTGAGAGCGGCGACTGGCTTGGCTACAGCGTGGCCGTTGACGGCGATGTCATCCTCGTCGGCGCTTCGAACTCCGACGACTTCGGCCAATGGTCCGGCTCCGCGTACATCTTCCGTTACTCCGGCGGCACCTGGGCTGAAGAGGCCAAGCTGCTGGCGTCCGACGGCGCGGGCAACGATTTCTTCGGTCGCCGCGTGGCCCTTTCCGGCGATGTGGCCGTCATCGGATCCCACTACAACGACGAGTTGGCCGACAACGCCGGCTCGGCCTACGTGTTCCACCATGACGGCGGGACCTGGAGCGAGGAGCAGAAGCTCCTGCCCGCTGATGGCGAATCAGAGGAGTGGTTCGGCTACAGCGTGGCCGTCTCCGGCGACGTTGCCGTGATCGGCGCCTACCACGACGACGATCTCGGCCAGTTCGCCGGCTCGGTGTACGTTTTTGAATACACCGGCAGCAGTTGGACGGAAGTCACCAAGATCCTCGCGGACGACGGGGAGGCCGAGGACTACTTCGGGCGTTGCGTCGCCCTGTCGGGCGATCTTGCGATCATCGGCGCGTGGGGCGATGACGAACTCGGCGAGTACTCCGGCTCGGCCTACATCTATGACGTGCCGACGGCTGACTGCAATGAGGATGGCATCCCCGATTCATGCGAGTCGTCGGCCGACGACTGCAACGCCAACGGTGTTCCGGACGAGTGCGACATCGCCGACTGTGTGAACGACCCCGCGTGTGGCGACTGCGATGGGAACGGGGTGCCCGACGGCTGTGAGTACGACACGACCGACTGCAACGGCAACTACCTTGCCGATGAGTGCGAGATCGCCGAGGGGCTGGCTGCGGATATCAATCTCAATGGGATTCCGGACGAATGTGAGGACTGTGCAGCACCACCCGGCAGCGGGGACGACGACGGGGACGGGTTCATCGACGGTACCGACTATGCCGCGTTCGCATCGTGTCTGGATGGCCCTCTCGCCCTGGTTGACACTGGCTGTGAGCCTTTTGACATGGACGGCGATTGCCACGTGGACCTGGCCGATTTCGGCCTTTTCCAGGAAGCGTACACCGGGCCGTCGGAGGCGTGCTGCGGGTTGCCGGCCGGATGTGTTGACTTGCTTCCGGAGGACTGCACGGGCCAGGGTGCGGTCCCGCAAGGGCCAGGCACGGATTGCAGCAGCCTGCAATGCCCCGAAGCCTGCTGCCACCCGGACTACACCTGCACCTTCGTGACGCCGGACGATTGCACGACCCAGAGCGGCGAGTCGCAGGGGCCGGGCACGTCGTGCGATCCAAACCATTGCGGACGTGTCACTCTGATCATCAGCGACGATGAGGGCGATCCCAACTCCGTGGACATCCCGACCGGCTACGGGGATACCCAATTCGACATCGAGATCATCCTGGGCATTGAGGGACACAAGGGGGTCACCGAGCTGGCTTACTGGATTTCCTCGCCCGACGACGATACCAGCTTCCGCGTGCTCGGGCGTCAGCTCCAGCACAGCGTGCTTTCCATGCCGACGACGGATGACATGCACTTCGATGCCTGTGTCGGCTATCCCCCGTTCTGCGCCCTGGACCCGATTCTCGGCGACTTCACCGTCTTTTTTAGGGCGATGGATCTGGGCTCGATGGTCTTTTCCCAGCCAACGGCTACCACCACGGAGGTTCACTCAATCGTGACCATCGAGGCTGCCGGCGACATCCTCGTGGGCGATTACCGGATCATCATCAGCCAGAGTGACGACCAGCCTTACCCGCCGTACGAGCCCTTGTCGTACTGGTGGTCAGATGAGTCCTGGCAGGAGCAGGACTTTGATCTGGTCACCGGGCTTACGAACGCGTACACGGTCCATGTCAGTGTGCCGCTCGAGGCCTGCTGTCTACCCGACGGGAGTTGCCAGGATCTCATGCTCAGCGACTGCAACAGCATGAGCGGTACAGCTCAGGGTCTTGGCACACAATGCGCGACCACGCAATGCCCGCAGCCCGGTGCCTGCTGTCTGCCTGACGGGAGTTGCTACGTGACGTCGGAAGTGGGTGGGGCTGACTGCACCGGGGTCTATCAGGACGATGACACCACGTGCATGCCAAACCCCTGCCCAATACCGGAAGGGGCCTGCTGCGATCCCGTCACCGACGAGTGCACGGTGGAGACTGAAGCAGACTGCATCGCCGGCGGAGGCGAGTACCAGGGAGACGACACGACCTGTACGCCGAATCCTTGCCCCGACAGTGAGATCGTGTACGAGAATATTAATTTTGGGGATCCGCAGGCGCCGTACGGTCCGGGCTTTGGACTGGCGGACGACATCTTCCTGTTCGGCTCGGCCCGTAACTTGGTCAGCTACCAGGTGGGGGTCATCGGCTTTGATGGGCCATTCGACGTCACTGCGGAATTGCACACTGCCTGCCCGATGTCTGCTGAAACACTGATTGCCGGGACAACGATGTTCCAGGCAAATGTCGTCGGCAACTGGATGCTTCAGATCGTGGACTTTGACCTCCCCGCTCCGGTGATAATCCCCGACTACGTTTGGGTGGTTGTGCGGGTCTCCACGGTTGATGCCGGATGGGTCGTGGCCGGCATGCCGATGATTGGATTCACCGACGACTTCTATGGTGCGGAATTCGACGAGGATTCCTGGTCGTGCTATGAGTACTTCAGCGGTCCCGGGGCCCCATACGCAGGGTTCTGGATTGTCATCGAGTGTGAGCAATAGCGGCAGCCTCGCGCTAGGCCCGGCATTTATGCCGGGTATTGGAGTGACGGGTGGCATGGCCAAGCGTCTCCGACGATAGGCTGCCATAAGGTGACCCTGTTTCACAAACGGAGACATAGGTTGTGGCGTAAGATGGAGCTTGGCCA
>JAGLWJ010000160.1 GCA_023133475.1 Phycisphaerae bacterium
TTCGAGAGGCTGTGCGCGGTGGAAGGCGTCACGCCGCACGACATCGAGCGTGTTGAGCTGTCCGAGGTGATGGGCAAATGGAGCAGAAGCCGGAAGACCGAGGGCGAACGCTGACGCCAACCAACGGTGACGTGACGCCGCAGCGGAGGGGACAAGGGGACATCCTTCCCAGCAGCGAAGCGGATCAGATGCAAGCGTAACCACGGTGGCCGTTCCATCTATCCCGAACGACTGGCGTTACTGTCCAACGGGACACCGAGGTTCTCGGGCTTCCCCTTGGAGCGCCCCATGGTGGCTGCCAGGAGCGTCCGGGGAGATTCCTGGGGCCAACCGCTATTCTGCGGGGTACTCCCGTTGGTCGGCAGGGAACCCGGTCCCAACGACAAGATGCCACCGCCCACTACACCGGGTCCAACACCGCGGTCGATTGCGTTCACGTCCTACTGGAACTGGCTTCGCTTTGCCTGACGCGTCCCGCGACGTTGGGTACGATAGCGGCATTGTGTGGACAGGGCAGCCTTGGTGGGGGCGACGGCTGCGACAGGGCTTGACGAGTCGGGCGTCAGGCAGGGACGGGAAACCGCCGCACATCACCGGGCTACTGCACAACCGACACAACCACGAAGTGCCGGCTGCGGGTGTTCTGTCGCACGCTTCTTATGATCCCGGTGCCTTGACAAGGGTTCAGGTGATATCCATCACGGCCGGGCGAGTCCAGACGTAGTGAAATGTGTACGAATTTGGTACAATGCTCCAAGTACGTTCCGGAGCCCTTCGGGAAAGCGAACATGGCAAACCCACCGTCGAAACCGATCACTAGGCTTCTGGCCGCTGTAGGCCGGGGGGATGCAGCAGCACACAACAAGCTCTGGGCGTTGGTCTACGACGAGTTGCACCGTCTCGCCCAGCACCAGATGGCCCACGAGGCACCTGGACGTACCCTCCAGCCCACCTCGCTGGTCCACGAGGCCTATCTCCGCCTGACGGCTGACGAGGACCTCCAGTGGGCCAACCGGCGACATTTTTTCGCTACAGCCGCAAATGCGATGCGCCGCATCCGCGTAGATGACGCACGTAAGAGAAACCGCCTCAAGCGCGGCGGCGGCCGCCAGCGGATCCCGCTGGATGAGGACCCTCCGGCGTTCGATCAGGACCCGGCCGAGGTGCTGGCCATCAATGAGGCCCTGGAGAAGCTCAAGCAAAAAGACCCACGCAAGGCTGAGGTGGTGACGTTGCGGTACTTCGCGGGCCTGACAATCGATGAGACCGCGGATGCCCTGGGACTCTCGCCGCGCAGCGTGGACAGCGACTGGCGGTTCGCCCGCGCCTGGCTGCGTCGAGAACTGACCCGCGGCGAGAGAGCGTCGGAGAGCACCAGCTAGCAGCGGCGCGGACGCGATGTGGCCGGCTGCCGAACAGGCGAAGGGCAAGATAGATGAGCGTCGATCAGTGGCAACGAACGCAGGAGTTGTTCGACCAAGCTCTGGCGCTTCCGGTGGAGGAGCGTGACGCATTCCTCACCGACGCCTGCGGCGCGGATATGGAGCTTCGAGTCGAAGTCAAGTCGCTGCTCGTTCAGGACGAGGAGGCGCTGCCCGGCTTCCTGGGACCACCCGAGCCGGGTCCGGGGATCAAACGGGTCCATGATCCAGACGTTCCTGATCCCCGGATCGGCCAGAGAATCGGCCGCTTCCAGATTGAGGAGGTCATCGCCGCTGGTGGCATGGGCACGGTGTACTTGGCCCGGCAGGAGCATCCCCGGCGGCAGGTGGCCCTGAAGATGATGAAGGCGGGCATCGCCTCGCGCTCCGCCCTGCGTCGGTTTGAATACGAGTCGCAAATTCTCGCCCATCTGCGGCATCCGAACATTGCCCAGGTCTACGAAGCCGGCACCCACGGCGACGGCACTCATCCCGGACGTGGTGTTCCCTACTTCGTGATGGAGTACATCCCGGATGCCAGGACCGTCACCGAATACGCCGACCAGGAGAAGCTCGACACGCGGGCGCGCCTGGAGCTGTTCGCTCAGGTCTGCGAGGCGGTTCACCACGGGCACCAAAGGGGCATTGTCCATCGCGATCTGAAGCCGGGCAACATCTTGGTGGACTCGATCGGGGGGGTAAAGATCATCGACTTCGGCGTGGCACGATCGACCGACTCGGACATCGCCCTCACTACCATCCAAACGGATGTGGGCCAATTGGTCGGCACGCTGCAGTACATGAGCCCGGAACAGTGCGCGGCAGACCCGCACAACATCGACATGCGCTGCGACGTGTACGCCCTAGGCGTTATCCTTTACGAGTTGTTGTGCGGCCGGCTGCCCTATGATGTACGGAGTTCGACAATCTTCGAGGCCGCCCGGATCATTCGCGAAGAGTCGCCGACGCAGCCGAGCACTGTCAACCGGATGCTGCGGGGCGACCTGGAAACAATCGTGCTCCGATCGCTTGAAAAGGACCGCGATCAGCGGTACATCTCCGCGGCCAACCTCGCCGAGGACATCCGCCACTATCTCCGGCACGAGCCCATCGTCGCCCGCCCGCCGAGCTTCACCTACGCCGCGGGCAAGTTCGTCCGCCGCCACAGATGGCAGGCGATATCCCTCGGCGTTACCAGCCTGCTGATCGTCGCCGGTGTGATCATCGCGGTCGTTCTGAAGTATGCGAACGAGCTCGAGCAGGCACACTCGGTCGAGGCCGCCCAACGCCTGGAGGCTCAAGCGCAGCGCCATCGGGCCGACGTGATTGCCTACGGCGCCAAGATCGGCGCGGCGGAGTCCACGTTGCTGGTGCGCGACGTCCCTACGGCTCGGACGATCCTCGACCAAACAGCGGCCGACTTCCGTGGCTGGGAGTGGCGGCACCTGTACAGCCGGATCGACCAGAGCCTCGGCCCCGTGGTGCCCGAGGGCGGCCCCTTCCGTGGGGTGGCGGTCCATCCCGATGGCAACCTGATCGCGCTCGCTCGGCGCGACGTGGAGATGGTGTGGATCGTGGACGGGACCACCGGGGAAGTAGTGCAGCGGCTGCCCGGGAATTCGTACGGGGGCGACCGCGTCGCATTCAGCCACGACGGGGCGGCGCTGGCGGTTGCGGCCCGTCTCACTGGCGAGGATGGTGATGGCCGGATGGTCCTCTCGCTCTGGCGCAGGCAGCCGACGGGCGATTACAAATGGACCGCCGACTGGTACGCACACGAAAACGCGGTAACTGAACTGGCATTTGGCCCTTACGGGTCGCTCCTCGCCACCGGCTCCACGGACAAGACAATCAAACTCTGGGACGTCGACCACCCCGAAAGGTTTCAGCGCGCGGCCCCCAGCGACCCGGCCGAGCCCGATGCCACCCTGCGGGGCCACACGAACACAGTCCGATCCGTCGCCTTCAGCCCCGATGGAACGCTCCTGGCGTCCAGCGCCGAGGATTACACCGTTCGCCTCTGGGACGTAAGCGCGGCCCTGCGGGGCGAAGGGCCGGCGGAACGGGCCGTCCTCCGCGGCCATACGTATTACGTCCATTCGGTCGCCTTCAGTCCCGACGGCACGCAGCTAGCATCGGGCTCGACCGACGGCACCATTCGCCTGTGGGATGTCGAGGGCAGCCTGCACGAGGCGCGGCGAAACGGTACGTACGAAGAGGCCACCGGCATCACGCTCGATACGCTCGTTGGCCACACTGCCGGCGTCATGTCTGTCGCGTTCAATTCAAACGGCACGCAGCTCGTGTCTGGCGCCGGCGACCGCACCGTTCGCGTCTGGGATCTGCGGAAACGCGTTCTCTCGGACTATCAGCGAACGCGCGACTGGCCGGTGTCCGGGTGGCAGGAATCGGCGACGTTTCATGGGCACGAAGCCGAGGTCAACTCCGTCCACGTTCTGTCCGACGGACGAATCCTCTCGCACGCTGCTGACGGAACCGTCAAGGAGTGGTCGCCCGACGTTTGCGACATTCCCCAACTCCGCGGCCACGTCACGAGCCTGCACGCGGTGACATTCACCCCAGACAAGAAACACGTCATCTCAGCGGGCGCCGGCAACGATGATAGCCTTATTGTGTGGGATGCCGACCGTTGCGTACCCGTGGCCCGCCGGTACCTGCGCCCGCAGGAAGGAATTCAGAACCTCGCATGTTGCCGGCGTGGTGGCCAAGTTTTGCTTGCGGCGGTGACGGGAAACCGCACATTCGATCTAGGGCTTGGGCGCGTCCTTCTGTGGCTTCTGGACGACCTCGGTCAGCCCGAGGAGATCTGGTCCTCCACGCCCCGCAACGGCGACGCACCGCAGTTCGCGGCGGTTGCGATCAGCAGCAACGGGAACCGGCTTGCTGCCGGCAGCGCCAATGGACCGATCCATGTCTGGGACATCGCCGATCTCTCCGCAGTGCAACGAATCGCCACGCTCAAGGGGCACACCGAGTGGGTCGGTGGCGTCGTGTTCCTGGACCACGCTGGCCGCTGGCTTGTGTCCGCGAGCGGCACCCTTACTTCGGCCGAATCGCAGGACCACACCCTGCGACTCTGGGATGTCGATTCGGGCGATCAGGTCGATGTGCGCACCGACCACACGGATGTCGTCAACGATGTGGCCATCAACCTCGCTCGTGACCAGTTGGCATCCGGCTCCGCGGACAGATCTGTCCGAGTCTGGTCAGTGGATTGGGCCGGCGGCAGGCCGCGGCTGGAGTTGATCGAGACTCTCACGGGGCATACCGACGCTGTCCGCTCTGTCGTATTCCATCCGACAGAGCCACGGCTTGTCTCCGGCTCGGCAGACCGGACGATCAAGGTCTGGGACCTGAAGGCGATGGCCGAGGTCGCAACGTTGCGCGGGCATCGCGGCGGTGTAAGGGATCTCGCCTTCGATCCCGCCGGCAAGCGACTGGCATCGGCATCTGGCGGGTTCCAAGGCACCGACAACGTTGCCCGGTTGTGGGAGGCAGATGTTTCACCCGAGCTTCAACAGCCGCGAGGGGTGTTCATGCGGGCCCACGACGAGGTCGAGCGGATGCTCCGGACGGCCGTACCGACTCTGGCGGAAGCCAGGCAACGCCTGGTGGACGACAAACGGCTTCCCGACGACGTTCGTGCCGTCATCCGTGAGCGCTTTGAGCACCTCCTGCCCCACGCGTGGTGGATCGACTGGCGGGGGCGCATCATCGGTGAAAACCCCGGCCTGACCGACGAGGAGTACGAGCGCGGCCTAGACTGGTCGCAGGCGGCCGCTCGCCTGGCCCCGGAGAACGGCTGCTTTCT
>JAGLWJ010000161.1 GCA_023133475.1 Phycisphaerae bacterium
ACGGTCAAATCGAAGGTTTTGCGATGCACCAACCCGTCCCCGAACCGGTTGTAGCTGCGGATGGCGTCGGCACGCACCTCGTCCATCCGCGCCTCGGGCACATGAACCGGTTTGTACCATGCGGGGATGTGATGAACCGTCAACCACAAAACTGCGCCGGCTGACACAAGTATCAGCGTTACGGTGAGCAGTATCCACAGGAGGCGTTTGGGTCTGGTCTTTTGTTTGCTTTGCCTGCTCACGTTGCTTTCCTGTTGGGACTCGTCACGCTGGTGATGGGGCATTTGGTCCACACCCTACCCGCTCCCTGCCATCGCATCGTTCAAAAGCGACGACAAGCTCTGCGGCTACGCCGACAGCTTATGGCGCAAACAATTCCTGCCGGATCACGAAGTCGCTATTTGTGGTGCCCACCCTATTGGGTGACGGTGATCGAAAATGTCGCCCCAGGCCAATTGTTCCGATCCTCGATGAACAGCGTGTACGCTTCGGCGGCTTCGGGGACAAAGTGGCCTATTTCCTGGCCTGAGCCCTGGTCCGCACTGATCAGTATCAGATCGCTGATCGGCGTGCTATCGAGGTCCTCATAATCGATCTCGCCGCGGACTACCCGAAAGTCGGGGTCTGCCAGGTCCGTGTCGGCTTGCACGTTGATCGTCACCCGCTTGCCTGCCTCCGGATTGATTACGAAGGAGAGAGCCTGTCCCTGGGGGATGACCCGCCCGGTCACCGCCAGCAATCTGTTCGGCGTGGGGGCGGGGATGGGATTCACACTACATCCACCTACAACCACGGCAGTTGCCAGCAATACACCTGCCACAACATTGCGTTTACACATTCGCGTACCTCCTTGGCTTTGAAGCGCGCGGGACACCGCGCGTCCCGGCAGAACCTCAACGCGGATCATACACGGATAATCTTCACGCCGAAACAGATACCGACGGCTACATTGCTCGTCAAACACCCGGCGACAGAGGTAGGGCGGGTTCCACCCGCCGTGTCATGTCACGACGGCGGGTAAAACCCGCCCTACCTTGGACTTTGGACTTTGGACCTTGGACTTCTTAACCTGTGAAGATCGTTTGGAACGGAGCGAAGTCCGAGAGATCCACGTCGTTATCCTCATCGAAGTCGAATGTGCCGAGACAATCCTCGACGGTTGTCGGTGCTATCGGGTTGGGCACCGCGTCGGGGCCTTCGAGGCAGTTTGCAAAGAAGATGAAATCGCTGAGGTCCACGTCGCCATCGTGGTCAAAATCGCCGTCCGGGGGAAAGACGATAGGGTCGGAAATCTCCATTATCGAGCCCCCAGACACATCGGGCCTGAAAACGAGGTTCCGATCGAAAAACATGTTCATCCCGACGATCCCGTCGAGCGTTCCACCCTCGATCGAGGTGATGTCCTTCATGATGACCGGGACCTGGCTGAATACCACCGGCCCGCCGAATGCGTCGATCTTGAAGGTGTCGAGATAGAACCCCGGAACAACTTCGATTCCCCCGGTGACGTCGGCGATCTCGATGGTAAAGTCCGGATTCTCGGGGTCCAGCCCAAGCTGACCGGCAATGAATGATCGAATAACGCTGACCTGAGCCCCGGTATCCACCATGAAGTCCTTGGCAAGCTCGCCGCTGTCCCCGTCCTCCAACCGCACGCTGGCATAGAACCACCCGCCGGAAGGAATCGCCATTTCATAAGCAGCCAAGCTCGTTGGAATCCACGGGGTCTCGAAGTCCAGGTTGAGGATGTCGGGGTAATACGCCGCGATGGTGAGCCCCACCGGACGCAGATCAAGCGGGACGTCTTTGGCATAATTCGGGGTTTGGCCGGAAGGGGCAGGGTAGATATCGATCTCCGGCCCGGCATAGCTGCGCCCGTTGTGGATCACGGTTCGCACGCTGTCATTTCGGATAACCACGTCCTTGAAAGCAAGCAGAGCGGTACTCACGATGCAGGGAATATCCATGTCATCACCACAGGTTTCTTCGGGCACGACGGCAACGCTGACATGCCAGTGCCCACTCATCGCGGCGGTATCCAGGGCCAGAGTCGCCGGATCAATCTCCTGGAGACCCGCGGCGAACATCCCCAGCGGATGGGTCACGTCGGCGTCGATCGTCCCACTCGCCCCGCCGATCGGGATCGTGTTGCCGGTCAAATATTCACTCGTCAGCCCCAGCAAGGCCTGATCGCATCCGCCGACGAGGCTCAAGGTCGCGCCGGTATCCAGAATGCCAATCGCGTAGTTCTGCTCCATCGGGGGATTGAGCGGCGTCCCGGTAACGTAATTGGCCAATTCGTGGGCATATAGGAACTCGCCGTACTTCCTCGCGTCGGTCAAGCCGATGGCAATGTAAGGCGCGAACCCGCCGATCGGAATCGATCGTTCAGCCTGCCCCCCCGAGGATCGCCACGCGCGGGGCGCTAATATCGTGGCATTGCTCGGTGCGTTGACCGCAACCGCTCGAAAGTCCGGGCCGATTCTCAACGCCACCTCCTGACGCACCCACGACTTCGATTGCCCCGAAGCCATCGCCCTGGAAGCGCAAACGACCATAACCAGGATCACACCCACGCCAATAAGCCGAGATGCCGAGAGTGCGTTGAGAACGAAAAGCTGTCTTCCTTGCCCCGGCTGATTTTTAGTCTGCATCCTTCATCCTTCCTTTGCTGAGGTAAAGCCATACTATAGGGGCTGTACGTGCAGGAGACTTCTTTAACACGCACAGCCCCAAAGGGACACTTCCCTTATCTTGTTACCCCATTGTCGCGGAATAAGGTCGTGATTTCAATGGCTGAGAGCAGATCAGCGGTTCTTTGTCAGAGCAATCGCGGTTTTTCGATTTGTTAACCGTTCACGGCCATTTCATGTGAGGTTGACAAGAATCGCCTGCGGAATAGCGTTGGTTTCGTGGGAGCAGGCTTGTGCTAGGCCCGGCATTTATGCCGGGTATTGGAACGGTTGCCTTTGCCCCCCCCCAGTTCCGCCCCGCCGCCGAAGGCGGCGGGGCGGAACTGGGGGG
>JAGLWJ010000162.1 GCA_023133475.1 Phycisphaerae bacterium
CCGCCGCCGCCGCCGCCACCACCGCCGCAGTCGCCGCTGTACAACACGCTCCATCCGCAGGTGGTGTAGACTTCGTCACCGCAGATCAGGTCGTGGCATTCCCAAACGTGAACCGAGGTGCACGGAGTGCGGCTCTTGCCGGTCGGGATAACCAGCACCGGGACGGTTACACGACAAGGCCCGAACGGGTCCGCCGGCGTGCAACCACCGGGCAGATCGCCGATCTCGGTGACCAGCGGGATCAACTCGTAAGCATCGTTGCTGTCCACGTTGAACCGCACGTTGTCGGCGGTGATCAGACCGTAGTTGGTGATCGTGAAGTCGATCTGGGCCGGCAGAGTCAGCGCATCGAGATCAATCGAGGTCGGCTCGATGACCACCACCGGCGCGGGGACCTGGGTCTCGAACACCGCTTCAATAGTAATGATATACTCGTCTTCGTAATCAATCGGGATCACGGTCCAGGAGTAGTTCACCACTTGGCGGGGCATGAAGGCGTCGACTTCGATGACCTCAGCCGCCACCACCAGGATGGTGGTGCGGAAGGTTCCGTGCTCGTCGGCGGTGGCTTCGATGTCGTAGTAGGCTTCGGTGAGGTTGGTGAACAGAATCTCGCCGTCGGCGTCGGTGTATCCGGTAGCCACCAGGTCGCCGGTGACGTGGTCGGAGATTGAGACCCGCGCCCCAGCCACCATCGGATAGCCCGTGGCGTAGTAGGTGAACTCGTCGGTGGTTCGCACCAGCAAGTCGCCGAGGCCCACCGAAGTGGCGATGAACCGGAAGGGGACGCCCACCGCGCTGCCGGGGCCTTGGACCGAGAAGGAACCGGTGTATTGGCCTAAGGGCAGGTCCTCGGGCGGATCGAGCTGCACCACAACCGCAGCCTCACCACCAGGGGCGATGGGATCGAGCGGGGTGGGTGTAGCCAACGTGATCCACGACACCGCCGGGAGCAAAACATTCAATTCACCGGTCGCCGCCCCGCCGATGTTGCGGACGCGGAACTGAGTATAGGTCCGCTCGCCGCGAACCATCACGGTGTTGAGCTCTCCGCTGACAAGGTCTTCAGGCACCACGATAAGCGTCGGCGTGGCTGGTGCCACGGTGACCCACAGTGTCGTGGTGTCCGTCGCCCCCTGATCGCTGGTGAAGTTGATGGAGATGGGGTCGTTGACCGGCGTGTCGTCCGATGCGGTGACGGTGTAGTGCACCGCGGTGGTGGTCAGCCCAGCCAGCGTAGCCCCGTCTTCGATGGTCACCTCGACGGTGACATTCGCCGGTGCACCTTGCACCGAAGCCTGCACACCGGTGAGTGGAAGATCGCCGGGATTCTTCAACGAGAACTGGCTGCTTTGCGGAACCCCAGGGAAAACCGATTCGTAAACCGTCTTCGGAATAGTGAGCATCGACCACAACCGGAACTGATCGGAGACCGGAAGCCCCGAGGCATGACCCGGGCCTGCCGAGACACTGTACAAACCGCCCTCGGTCGGGCCGGGCTGGAAGACCACCTCGTACTGCCCGTCGCCGTCGCTGCGATCGGTCAGGCGGCGCTCGAAACCGCGGACGTTGACCCGCACCACTACGGGGACGTCAACGGCTGGATCGGATGTGCCTTCGATCACCGCTTGGCCTGTGATCGTGACGGGTGTCCCAGCCAGCGCGTCGTCGATGTCGGCATCGGCGGTGGCGGTGAAGGAGGCGGCTACGAAGGTGGCGTCATCGGCGGTGGTGTTGTCGTCCTCACCGCCTTCAAGCCCTTCGTGAACCGCGTTCATCGCGTCGGTGGTGACAATGATGTAGTAATCACCGGGGACGGACGGGTAATGGAAGCTCGCCTGCCGCGTGTATGACTCGGTCGGATCCAGCGGCGTCTCACTTTGAGCGTTGCCCAGCTCGATGTCGTCGGGGCTGAGTTGATCGTCCAGCGATGCCACCACGCGGTCAATCCAGAATCCCGAAGCCGCCGCCGCACCGATATTCGTCACAGCCCATTCCACCGTCACCGGTTGGCCGACGAGGCCGGAGATGGGCGTCACGATGTCACTCACCACCAGGTTGGGCCGGTCTGGCTGAGTGATGGTTGTGGCTGATTCCGCCACCCAAACGTTATTGGCGGGATCGCCGGTTTCGATGACGCGATTGCCGCGATCGGTCTCGACGATGAAGTAGTAATCGCCGGCGAGGCTGTCCGGGATGGTCACCGAGACCTGCACGTTGTAATTCGCCTGGTCGTCCAAAGCCGTCGCGTGGGCTTCGGTCCGCAGCAGGATGTCGTTTCCGAAGACGGCGTCGTTCGACAGGTACACCGCGTCGATCCAGTACGGAACCGCCGTGGCGTCGCCGATGTTCTCGACCGTCCAGGTTACCTCGACGGTGCTCTCCGCCACGGCGTCTGAAGGCGCGGTCATCGCCGTAACAGCCAGGTCCGGGCGATTGTAAACCACGCCCGTGGTGGAGATGGTGCAGTTGTCGCTCTCGTTGGATTCGAGAATGTCCTGCACCGTATCGGCACAGATGACGAAGAACAGGTTGTCGGTTCCCATCTCGGGGATCATCACGTCGGCTGACTGGGGCACGCCCTCGCCGGATGCGATCGTGTCTTCAAAGAGCACGTTTTGCAGCGCCGTGTCACCGCCCACCTGCCCGTCGGAGGAGACGTAGACGGTCATCAGGAACGAACCGTCGGTGGATTCGCCTCCGCTGTTTGTGATGGTCCATTCGAGGTGTGCCGTCTTGCCGACCGCCACCGACGACGGAACCGAGATATCCAAGATTTGCAGGTTCGGCAGCGGGGGAAGCTCGACGGTCATCGGCCCGAACGAAGCGAGGTTGTTGGTCTCGTCGAGTTCTTCGATGGCGTTGTTGCCGTCTGCCTTGACCAGCACGTAGTAGTCGCCGTCGTGCGTCTGCAAATCCAACGGCAGGGTGACCACAAGCAATCCGGGATAGGCAGGGGCACCAGGCTCCAGCGGCGCCGCGTCGATAGACAGCGCCCCCAGGTAGCGGTCGTCGGTGCTCAGTTGCTCGTCGGTTGACAGGAAGACCAGGTCGCTCCACAGATCGGTGGCTGCCAGTGTACCGACGTTTTGGCCGGCCCATTCGACGGTGATCTCTTCGCCGAAGACGGCTGAACCCGGCGCAACGACATCCGCCGCCATAAGGTCTGGAGCAGGGGTGATTTCCACCTCGATGGCATCGCTTGCCAGGACGTTATTTGATTCGTTCAGTTCCTGCACGGCGTTGCCGTTATCAGTCTTGACGATCAGGTAGGCGGTGTAGGCTTCGTAGCTGACCGGCAGGGTGACGGTGCGGCTGACGCAATAGTGCTCACCGGGTGCCAGCGGGGCTTCGTTCATCGGGCTAAGCCGCAGCAACTGGTCACCGCCGTCCAGCACCTCGTTGTCCGACAGGTAGATAGCGTCCTGCCAGTTGATGAACACGGTATCGGAACCGGTGTTCTCGACGGAGTACTCCATGATTACCGTGTCACCGCCGGTGGCTGTCGTGGGCGCGAGCAGGGACATGACCTCCAGGTCCGGGACCAGCAGCGTAACGGTGGTCGATGCACTGGCAATCAGCCCAGCGGCATCCTTGACATTCAGGTAGATGGTCTCGCCATGTTGTGCGACGAGCGGCAGGAGCGTCTCGAAGGAGATGGTGGCGTCCGCTTGGGACACGAATCCGTCACCGACCTGTCCGGGGTTGGTCGCGGGCGCGAAGTCCCACTCGACGGTCAGCGCCTCTCCGACATCCAGCGGCAGGTCGAGGTCATCCACGATTCCGGCAAACTCGACGAACTCGCCCGCCGTGATAGGCCCATACGGGCCACCAGCGTCAGCCGTGGGGGCGGTGCTCTCGTATCTGATAGAGGTCAGGTCCGTCCCGGGTTGGCCGTCGATGTCCGTCACCTCGAGCCCGACGGGGACATCGGTCCCGATGGCCAGCCCCTTGGCGATGGCTTCGGACAGAGTGATCGGCTGAAGTGGGTTGACGCGGTCCACGTCGTCGTCAATGCCGTCGTCGCCCAGGTCCCACTGCACGCTCTCGATGTCGTCGAACCCACCAACGGTGCCGTCGGGGTCGAAGCTGGCGGTCGCGTCGAGCGTCGCGCCGGAGGTGTTGGCGTCGATCACATACGGGCCGCCCGCTGCCGCTATCGGAGGCAGGAGTTCCGCTTGCGTGAAACCGGCGTAGGTGACGTTCTCTTGGCTGAAGTTGTAGAACCCGACTTTACCCGGGCCTAGCGGGTCCGGATCGCTCACCAGGCCGGTGTTCCACAGCTCCGCGCCATCGCTCTCGCGGTGGATGATGACACGGATGTTCCCGTTGGCCTGGTAGGTGAGGAAGAACTCGTATTGCACTCCGTACTGCCAGCCCCAACTGTTGGAGCCGGCATGCTCAGCCAACTCGACGATCTGCCCCTCGGTGGGTTCGATGTCCCACAGGTCCGGGCTTGGGCCGATGATCTTCACCAGTTTGAAACCGGCTTCAGCGCCGCCTTGATTCCCTTTCTTCCAGGAGAGCAAGTAGTAGCCTTCGCCAACGTCCGTGCCGCCCACGCCCTTGAACCCGAAGACAAAGCCGATGTAGTCATCGTCCCAGCCGCTGGGAACCAGGAAGCTCCCCTGGAACTGTGAGCCGGACAAGTCGAAGTCGCTGACAAAGAATGTCGGTTCGCCGTTGACGGTCTGGAGCACGCTTAGCCCGTCGGCAGCAACGACCCAGTTGCCCGCTCCGCCGCTTTCGTAGTCCACCTCCGACCAGGCGCACAGGCTGACCACGTCGGGAGTGTGGATGTAGAAGCTCTCATCGTCGATGGATGTGTTGTTTGGCTCGCCCGTGTACTCAGCCACATTGTCGTGTACGTCAGTGACCACCACGATCCAGTGCTCGCCCAGCACGTCTCCGGGCAGGATGACCGTCTCGGTGTGGGTGTAGATTTCCGTCGGTGCCAGATCACCGGTGTGGCTGAACGTTGCCAGCACGGTGTCACCGCCGATCGCGGCGTCATCTGAAAGCAGGATGCGATCGGACCACGTGCCCGATGCGGTTGCAGTGCCGTTGTTGGTCACCGTCCAGGTCACCTCGAAGCTTTCGCCCTGAGCACCGGCGCAGGGAGTCGTGATATCCGTGACCTCAAGGTCGGGGGTTGCGAAGATCGAGACGCTGATCGTGTCGTCATCATCACGACCGCCGTTGTCCTCAGCCAGCACCGTAATCTGGTGATCGCCGATCGAGAGCGACGAGGTCTCCAGAGTCTCGCCCGTGCCCAGTGAGCCGTCAAGATCGGAGGACCAGTCGTAGGTGAAGGGCGACTCACCATTGAACACCTGCGTGGTGAAGGTGATGCTTTCGCCCACGCCGAAGCTCGAACCATCCTCCGGCGAGTTGATCTCGACCCTAAAGCCAATGGTGCCCTCGATGGTGGAGGAAATGCCCGGCGTATCGGGATTGTTCGAGTGCCAGGCGACGGTGTAGAGAATCCGCCCGTTTGGCTGGAGACCGTAGGGCGTCTGCCCGGGGCTCGAATCGTCGTACAGTTCGGTCCCCATGTTGTTCGGGGTGGTCATCAGCGGGTGGCCTGTATCGACCGGGATCATATTCAAACTGAAATTGCAGCAGAAGGGCACAATGCCGATCAACGCATTGATCGAGTTGATCCCGCCCTGGTAGGCGTCGTGGTCGGTCCCCAGCACCAGCCCGCCGGACGGATTGGCACGGAGGTTCTCGAAGTAGTTTTCGGTGAGCCGTTGCCCCTCGTCGCCCCATCTTCCATTCCAGTAGGAGGAGATGATCCGCCCGTCGCAGATGATGTCATAACCGGGGCGGGCGGCGCACCAGTCGGCGATGGCCTGCCAATCGGTCGGGTAGCTGTCCGCTCCGCTGGATAGGTCATAGACCCAGACCTGATCGTATCCGTTGCTGGTCAGCATATCAGCCACCTGCCCATCGGCTGAAAGCACGACGTAGGTGGCATTGGCTCCGGCGTTGACCACCGTCTGATAGAGGCTGGCACCGTCGCCGTTGTAACCCCCGTTGACGGTGACCACCAGAACTTGCCGGCCGGGGTCCAGCGCAATTGTGAAACCGTCAACGTAGGTCTCTGCAAACCCCAGACCCGCCTGGTCCACGAAGCACTCCGATGCGATGGTGAGCGTGTATTCACCGGACGCAACTTGGGGAACGAAGCTGATCCGCCAAACCTCGCCACCGATGTGCTCGGGAGCACTAACCTCGATATCGCCGTTGGGGCCTGACAGCAGGATGTCGCCTTCGGCGCACCCATCGGCGAACACCGGCTCGCTGAACGTCAGGTCGATGTGATCGACGATCACGCTCACTTCGCCGGTTGGTGTCTGCTCGATAATTTCCGGCTGCACCGTGTCGATGGTGAAGCTGCCGGAGTATACGTCGTCGGGGTCTTCGCCGGGCGCCCCGTCACCGTCCTGGTCCATCTCCGATCCGGCGAGGTCCAGGATATGGGGAGCCACCAGCAAGGTGTATGTTCCGTTGGTGGACAATTCGGCGAAGCTGATCCGCCACGTTTTGTCGCCCAGACCCTGGGGCGGGTCGCTGATGGGTATCTCGATGGTGTCAGGCCCGACCAGGGTGAGGTCGTCGGTTGTGAATGTATCCGGCTGAATCTCGTGGTTGAAGCGAATGTCGACAGAATCGACCGGGTAGTTCACCAGCCCGTCAGGCGTCTGCGACAGCACCCGCAACGGCGGTTCGGTTCCGAGGTAGATCGTGCCGACTCCGCCATCCTGGTGCCCCTGCCCGCCGCCGACGGTGATCTGGCCCATGTCAATTTGCAGGTCGGCGGTGTAGATAGCAACGCGCCCGCCGCCTCCGCCACCACCATACATATGCCCATTGCCCCCGGCGGCTGATATCGCCCCGGAACCGGCCAGCGAGCCGACAGTCAGGTAGATGCTACCACCGGAACCAGCCCCCCCACGGTCCCCAGCCCCGGAGTTTCCGTTGGCATTGATCGTTCCATCCAGCGTCAGGGCGTTCATGACGGTGAGCATCAGTTTTCCGCCGGCGCGCCCTCCGGCCTGCCCGTAGCCGGTGGACCGCCCGCCACCACTGCCGAGGTGCGTCGGTTCGGTAGCCAACCCGTAGACCACGCCGCCGCTGGAGTTGGAGCCATTCCCGCCGGCCCCACCGTAGCCGCCACCACCACCATTGTGGTAGGCGCTCTGCCCAGCACCGGGACCGGTTGCCTCGCCGTCCCCTCGGCCATCAGCCGATAACCAGCCATTGCTATCGACGTTGGCATCCTCCAGAACGGTGATGTCGAAAACGTCAATGCCGGTATCGTGGCTGAACACTCCGCCCGATTCGACATCCAGGTTGACGAAGGTCAAGGGCGTTTCGGGATAGACCTTCGCACTGTTGGCGATCGTCAGATCAAAGAAGACCGTCACCGGCCAAAGGCCCACATGCAAGCGGGTCAGCCCGCCGGCATTGCCGCCGTTATCGATCAGCAGGTGCCCATGGGCGGCGGCGGCGCGCTTCGTGAAGATCGTTCCCGCACCACCGCGTGAATGCCCTGGCCCCCCATAAGCTGTTATCGCACCCGAGAGCGTGTTGTCGTCGTAGTGGAAAGCAATTCGCCCGCCGGCACCACCACCACCGTGACTATGCCCACTGCCGCCATTGGCGGTCACGTCGCCACTGCCCGCCAGCGTGTCAGCCGCTATCCAGATACTACCCCCGGCACCTCCGCCGCCGCGATCCGCACTGCCGGCGTTGCCGCAGGCACTGATTGTCCCATCCAGAGTCAAAACGCCGCCGACTGTCAGCTTGATCACACCACCGCCGGCACCGCCGTTGTAACCGTAGCCGGAGGAGCGACCACCTCCGCTGCCGAGATGTGCCGGCTCGATCACCGAGCCATAAACGCCCCCCCCACCGCTACCATTGTAACCACTCCCTCCAACTCCACCATGTCCGCCGCCGCCGCCGCTATGGTAGGCGGTCTGCCCCGCGGCGGTGCCGCTCTCGCTACCGGAACCTTTGCCGTTGGCTAAGATCGCCCCGCCAACGTCCACGGTAAAGTCGCTCTCGGTGGTGAGGTCGAACACCGTCTGACCAGCCTCGTGGCTTAGCGTGCCGCCTGCCCTGATGTGGACCGAATAGAAACCCATCGCCTCCTCAGGCCAAACCAATGCCCCATTGGAAACGTCCAGGTCGAAGAGCCCATGACTCTGCCAAAAGGACGTGTTCAACCGCGTAAGCCCACCGGTGACACTTGCATTATCGATAACCAGCAAGCCCCGCGGCTCGGTGCTCACCTCGGTATAGACGGTTCCCGCACCACCGGGGTGATACCCTGATCCGCCATACGCCGACATCAAACCGCCAAACATGTTCACATCGGTGTACACCGCGATTCGCCCGCCGGCACCACCGCCGCCATAGGTGTTGCCACTTCCACCGTTGGCTATCAGATCGCCACTGCCCGCCAGCGTGCCGGCTGCAATCCAGACGCTACCGCCGGCGCCGCCGCCACCGCGATCCCATACGCCGGCGTTGCCGCCGGCGCTGATCGTTCCATCCAGCGTCAGAACACCGCCGACGCTCAGCTTAACTACTCCACCACCGGCACCGCCGTTTTGACCGTAGCTGGAGGAGCGACCGCCTCCGCTGCCGAGATGTGCCGGCTCGATCACCGAGCCGTAAACGCCCCCACCGCTACTGTGGGAACCACTCCCTCCAACTCCACCATGTCCGCCACCGCCACCGTCATAGTGGCTGGTCTGCCCCGCGGCGGTTCCGCTCTCGCTGCCGGAACCTTTGCCGTCGGCCAAAAGCGCCCCGTCAACGTCCACGGTAAAGTCGCTTTCGGTAGTGAGGTCGAAGACCGTCTGGCCGGCTTCGTGGCTCAGCGTGCCGCCTGCCCTGATGTGGACCGAATAGAAACCCATCGCCTCCTCAGGCCAGACCAACGCCCCATTGGAAACGTCCAGGTCGAAGAGCCCATGACCCTGCCAAAAGGACGTGTTCAGCCGCGTAAGCCCACCGGCGACACCTGCATTATCGATAACCAGCAAGCCCTGCGGCTCGGTGCTCACCTCGGTATAGACGGTTCCCGCACCGCCGGGGCTATGCCCTGATCCGCCATACGCCGACATCAAACCGCCAAACGTGTTCGCATCGGTGTACACCGCGATTCGCCCGCCGGCACCACCGCCGCCATGGTTGTTGCCACTTCCACCGTTGGCTATCAGATCGCCACTGCCCGCCAACGTGCCAGCCGCAATCCAGACGCTACCGCCGGCACCACCGCCACCGCGATCCCACCCGCCAGCGTTGCCGTTGGCATTTATGGTTCCATCCAGCGTCAGAGCGCCGCCGATAATCAGCTTGATCACACCACCACCGGCGCCACCGTTGTCACTGTAGCTGTAGGCGCGACCGCCCCCGCTGCCGAGGTGCATCGGCTCGATCACCGAGCCATAAACACTTCCACCGCTTGAAGTATCCCCATTTCCACCGACCCCACCATGCCCGCCGCCACCACCGCTACTGGAGGCGGTCTGCCCCGCGGCGGTTCCGCTCTCGCTGCCGGAACCTTTGCCGTCGGCCAAAAGCGCCCCGTCAACGTCCACGGTAAAGTCGCTTTCGGTAGTGAGGTCGAACACAGTCTGGCCGGCCTCGTGGCTCAGCGTGCCGCCCGCCCCGACATGCACCGAGTAGAAGCCCATCGCCTCCTCAGGCCAGACCAACGCCCCATTGGAAACGTCCAGGTCAAAGAGTTCATGACTTGGCCAAAAGGACGTGTTCAACCGCGTCAGCCCACCGCCGACACCTGCATTATCGATAACCAACAAGCCCCGCGGCTCGGCGCTCACCTCGGTATAGACAGTTCCCGCACCGCCGGGGTTATATCCTCCTCCGCCATATGCCGACATCAAACCGCCAAAGATGTTCGCATCGGTGTACACCGCGATTCGCCCGCCGGCACCGCCGCCGCCGTAGTTGTTGCCGCTTCCGCCGTTGGCGGTCAGATCGCCACTGCCCGCCAGCGTGCCAGCCGCAATCCAGACGCTACCCCCGGCGCCGCCGCCGGCGCGATCCCACTCGCCGGCATTGCCGTTGGCGCTGATTGTCCCATCCAGCGTCAGAGCGCCGCCGATAATCAGCTTGACCACACCACCACCGGTGCCACCGTTGTCACTGTAGCTGTAGGCGCGACCGCCACCACTGCCGAGGTGCATCGGCTCAATCACCGAGCCATAAACACCACCGCCACCACCTTGGGAACCACTCCCTCCAACGCCACCATGCCCGCCACCGCCGCCACCGCTGGAGCTGTCCCCCCCGGCGCCAGGCCCGTTGAGCGAGGTGTAGCCCCGCCCGGTCACGTCGATCCGGCTGCCGAGGTCAACCTGCACGTAGTCCGATATTGCCAGGTCCAGCATGTAGTCGGGGTTTGCCCCGTTGTATGAATGTGTTACCACGCCGTTGTTCTCGATCGTAAGGCTGTTGAATGAATGAGCCCCGTCGATCGTCACGGAGCAGCCCTGGACGATGATGTCCTCGCCATCGTATTGCCAGTCGTCCGCGGCGATGAGAACGTCCGTGGTGAAGGTGACCACCGCATACACCGGTGTGCTCGCCAAGAGCAACAGGCTCATGACGACCACCGGTGTGATGCCCGATAATACCAGAGATTTGGTTCCACCATTGAGCTTCATAACTTTAATCCTCCGAAAGGTATGACAGCCGATAATCCGTCGTGGTTATTCGGACGTAGGCTTTGTAAAACTGCGTGTGAACCGGACCCGCAAGTGCACATCACTCGACCCCCCTGAATCGAGAGACAGCGCGGCGATCAACTAAAGTGCAGCGCCGTGCTTTTGCATAGAATGTTGCCAACGTGCCCCCCCAAGCATTCCCGTTTTCCGACCCTCGTTGGGTATGAATCCCCTGCCCCCAACCGGGCAACGGAGTCACACCGATTATGTTATCACTTCTCAGCCGCAAATACAACCCACGATTACAGCCCCTTTAGCGGTGGGGGACGCGAATGCCTGACACGATTCGTGTCCCCCCACGGCTAAAGCCATGGGCCACCCAACTCCGGGTGCGTCAACTATTGCATTTTCGGTTGTTGGGGGTAATGCTTTTTCTTGCAATCGGGGCATAGGCCGTGGGAAAACACCGCCTCGGAACGATCGCTGATGTACTCCTCGATGGGAATCCACTCGTCGTCGAGGTGAATCCTTTTGCAGAACATGCAAACGTGCAAGAACCCTTCGAGGTAGTGAATCCTTGCCAGCGCCCGGTATGTCCACAAAAGTACGCCCGTCGCCAGGGCCAGGCCCATGACCGATTCGAAGATGCCCTCCTGCCAGTTCACCGGTGTGGGAGGCGCTCCCAACAACTTGTGCGGCAGATCGAGCAACTCATCAAGCCATAACAGAGCGATTACGAGGGCAAAACCGACTCCCTCGAAAAGCAAAATTTTCTTCGTGAAGGTGCTCTTGCTCATAGCTGTCCCTTTCAGCCGCATGGGTGGCCCATCGCTTTAGCGGCTGCAGATTTAATCATCCGTGGCGATCCCC
>JAGLWJ010000163.1 GCA_023133475.1 Phycisphaerae bacterium
ACAGCCCCTTTAGCGGTGGGGGACGCGAATGCCTGACACGATTCGTGTCCCCCACGGCTAAAGCCATGGGCCACCCAGCCCAACTCCGTAGGGCGGGTTTTACCCGCCGCATGATGCCGGCTGCTCCCTCACGGTCGCGGTACTGATCAGCATGACATGGCGGGTGGAACCCGCCCTACCTGGCTTCGACCGGGCTCAGTCGGCCTACGGTGATTGCGGCCCGGCGGGTGTTGTAGGTTTCGAGATAGCGACGATGCTTGGGGGTGTCCGGATAATGCTCGTCCGCCGGATAAGGATAGGTGCTCATGGCGTGGAACGGCAATGGGGTGACTGTCTCGGAGAATTTGGTGTTCAAGTCGCCGTCCTTTACCCAGCCGTCGGCGTAAAAGATGAAGTCACGCACCCATCCCGGCGGCAGGTTCGGCAGCGAGCTTGCGTCAAAGCGCATAGCCAACTCGTCGCCTGGCCCGAAGATGACGTACCGGTCGTCCACGCGGTGCAACAGTTCGGTCACCATACCATATCGAGTGAGACAACCGCCAGGCGGGTTCCAGGAGCCGGTGAGGCTGACGTCGGCATAGTTGAACCGCTCGAAACCAAACTCGTCGCGGATCATGCTGGAGAACCCACGATAGTGCAAATCCGCATGAGCTACCGGCAACTCCACCATCCGACAGCGATCGGCCTGGTCGTGCGTCGAAACAAAAATCCGGTCGAAAAATACGCACATGGTGGTCGAGAAGCGGATGTGATAATCGTCACACAAAAACCGCCCGGTCAAATCCTCCGGTATGATGATTCCCTTACTAGTCGGCAGCCCGACGGACTCGATGGCAGTGTGCCAACGGCCTTGCGCATCGCGGACCTCCAGCTTCAACGGGGTGAGTTCATAACGCGGGTCCTGCCCGATGGCCATGCTCACGCTGGATTCCGACCAGTAGATCCAACTGTCCAGGTAGAGCATGATCCGATCCGCCCCGGACAGGTCGCCCAGGTCGATGACCAGCGCATGCGGTTGGGCCAATCCGTCATACTGCCCCACCAGGGGGAACGTCGGGAATCGGCCGTCATGCTCGAGGATCAGCGGCAGCACGTCGACCCCGCGATCGTCCACCGCCGATACCGGCCTGCGATGATCGCCGACGGCGAAGAACTTGTCATCCGGCGGCGGGTCCTGGAATTTCTCGTTGGGGATCAATTCGAGTTCGGCTGGATGGTCCACCACGCGCAGAGTGATCTGATCGGCGTAGGTGGTTTCGTTCAACTCCTCGGTAAGCCGTAGTTCGTAGAACCCGTCCCGCGGCGCGAACTGGCGGGCTTCGATTTTGGTCAACTCGGTATTGTCAATAGGATAGTAGACGCCCGGTGACATGGGCACGCCCAAAGGCCCAATGCCCAGAATCTCGTTTATCAGCTCAAACCCCCTGCCATTGTAAGCATAAAGGAACCCACACGAGGTGGAGACCTTGACATACTGCTCGAACGGCACCTCACCGTTGATCGAAGGGCGAACCAGGTTTTGAGCCTGACCGTTAGGCCAAGTGGCTCGGATGATGTCAACACCCTCAAGGTTCCCCAGCCCGAAATGGACCCATCCGTCGGCGGCGGTCTGTTTCTGATAGTGCCCGCCGCCGGCAATCTCGACCAGGGCACCGTACCCGTTGCGGTTGACCTTCTTGCCGACCAGGCGGATGGTGACCCAGTGACCCTTGTTGCCGCCATCGTTGCGGAGCAGATGCAATCCGCGATCGCGGGTCAGCAGTGCAATGTCCTCGTCACCGTCCCCATCGAGGTCGGCGATGTCGAAATCAGCGATTTTCCCGAATTCAGTCTCAAGCCCCACCAGCTTGGAGACATCATGAAACTGATTCGGCCCCAAGCCTGCCATCAGAGCCAGCGCGTTTCCGTCGGCACCCCCCAGCATCAAGTCTGCCCAGCCGTCGTTGTTGTAGTCCAGAATGTCGATACGCCCCACGCCGCCGGCAGCCAGCGTAGCAGGCAATTCCAATGGGCGGCCGGTGAAGTTGGCTTGCCCGTCGTTGGTGTAGAGGTAAAGCTGGTTACCGGTTGCAAAGAGCAGATCGGGATATCCGTCGCGGTTGAAGTCGCGTTCCGCCGCAGTCCGGCCATCCTTGCCCAGCGGTGGTGAGAACGATCCTTTCAGATCGAACTTGCCCATCCGAGCGTTGAGGAACAGCAAGCTCGGGGCGTTGGCGTTGACGATGAACAGGTCCGTATCGTTGTCCCCATCGAAGTCGGTGAAGAGCACATCGACGGTCTGGGAGCAATCGACCAGCAAGCGGGCTTCGTCGGTCTGGACGGTGAAGATGCCGTTGCCGTTGTTGCGCAGCAAGGTGTTGAATTGGCCTGGGAAGTCGGCGGGCAATGCGAAGGCTTCAGTTTCCGGCGGGAGGAAGAGTTCGACGCTGTTCACCACGAAGATGTCCAGATCGTTGTCATGGTCGTAATCCATAAAGACAGCCTTACGCCCGAACTGGGGTTCCTGGACCCGGGCATGCTCGGAGACTTCCTCGTATTTCCAATTGAGCACCTTCCAGGTGCCGCTGATTTCCTGGAACCGGGCGGCACTGCCGTCCTTGAACGTCTCCTCAAAGAGGACCTTAGCCGGTATATCCGTGGCGGTCGCGTCCCTGGCGGGTTCGCGCACCACAACGTCATCAAAGCAGGTCACCGCATGGTTGGCAGCCAAACCGAGGCGCCCGCCGGTGATCGGCTTGCCGAAATCGTGTGAAACCTTCTCGATGTTCTCGCCGGCATCCACGATTGCCGCGACGCTGCCCTTAAGCCGCAGGTTTATAGTGTTGAATTGCCCGGCGGGGATGCCCTCGTTGAGATGAACGTCGTTCACCCAAGACCCGTCGTAATGCCCGATGACCCAGCAGCTCATTCCCGAGGCGGCATCGGTATCGCTCGGCTGGGGTAGGGCGGACTTGAACTTGCCACCGGCGAATTTGAAGTTGTCAGGCCCCTGGTAGTCGAAGATGATGAACCCGTTGTTCCGCAGCTCGGGAACCTCCTGTGACTTGATCTCCGCGACGATCTCGACCATCTCCGGCAAAGGTGCGTCGAGCTTCAGCAAAGCCACCCCGTTATCCGTGTCGGTTTCCAGGCCGCCGACCTCGAACTCTCCGTGCCCCTGCTTGCGATAAAGCACGTTTGGGCCGTAGTTCACCACGTATATGTCCTGCTTGCGATCCTCGTATCCCTCATCCTTGTCTCGTTCGTAGTCGTAATCGTAGTCGCCAAAGACCACCGCCATGCCCATGTGCGTGTCACCCACGCCGAAGTCGTCGGTGACATCCGTGAATCGCCAGTTCCCCTCGTTGCGGTAGAGGCGGTTGGCGGAGGCTTCGGGGACAGATGCGCAGTTGGCTACGTATATGTCCAGGTCCCCATCGCTGTCGAAATCACCCAGGGACACCGCGCCGCCCACAGTGGGCACATAACGGCGCTGAGCCTCTTCTTCGCTGTAGTCCTCGCGTTTGATTTGCTGGGGAAGTGGTGACGGCGGCGGTGACGTGACCGGAGCGGGCAGGCCCAGGTCGGCGGTCACGTCCACGAAGCGGGCCTTGGCGCCGGGATCGGGCACCAGATCGGCGGTCAGCCGAGGAGCTTCGAGAATGTACGAGTATTGGCTGCGTTCGAGGGCTTCCTGGGTTTTCTCGGACGCGTCGAGGGTATCCTTTACGAGATCGAAGATTTCCTTGTGGCGCTTGACGTTGTCCACCTGTCCCATGTCGCGGTAGAGGATCATCAACTGGTAGTGGTAGTTGGGATGCGTGGGGCGCAACTCGACCGCCCGCACCAGAACAGCCACCGCCTTTTCTCTCTCCTTGGTCCGTTTATAGCATACGCCCAGGTTGTAGTATGCCCCCGCGCATTGCGGATTGCGTTGGATAACCTGTTCGAGGCAGGCTATTGCCTCCGGGATTTGGCCCAGGCGTTTGTAGACGATGCCGGTTACGTAGGTGGCAGCCAGCATTTTCGGGTCGAGTTGCCGGGATTCGTTGAGCAGTTTGAGTGCCTCGTCGAACTTCTCGCCGCGCATCAAGGTCAAGCCGAGATTGAAACGGTCTATCGCGGAGCCCGGTGCCAACTCGGTGCAGCGGCGGAATTGCTCTGCTGCCGGCTCGAATTGGGGCGGCGTTTCGGCGTTTTCGTAGTAGGCTCTGCCGAGCAAGCGCCGCGCGTCCAGTTCACCACCGACATCCGGGTTGGGCGAGGTTGCGAATATGCCACCTGTAACCAACAGAAAGACTACCCCTGTAAAGGTCATATCAATGCTCCAATGGTTAAGCGTCCTGTGGCGGGTGGAATCCGCCCTACACC
>JAGLWJ010000164.1 GCA_023133475.1 Phycisphaerae bacterium
CCGCCCTACACCCTGGGAAGAGCGTCCCCGCCACCGCAAGCCAACGCGCTCCCCTACGGGTCGCCGCTAAACACTCAACACCCCGTCTAACCGATAGCTTCCTCTTCAATCCACCCATACTCGCGCCAGATCGGTATCGACCGGGTCCTCCAACCCGCGCAAGCCCTTAATGTACTCGATTAACTCTGCCTTGTCGTCGGACTTGGCGTGGAGTTCCAGGCGAATCTTCAACTCTTCCCGGTTCGGATACTCCTTGCGGCCCCGTTCCCAGGCATCGCGGGCTTTGGACAGGTTTTCCTCGAATCCCTGCTCGCGGTTCTTGACGTAAGAGTCGCCCAAACCAACATAGCCCAGCGCGAAATAGTCGCGCTGCTTCTCGGGCGGCAGCTTCTTCTGCATCGCGATCAACTCGGTAAAGTCGATAATCGCCAGCGGGGCATGGTTCAGCTTCCGAGGCCAATGCAGGTGGTTCATCCCCCGGATGAACTTCGCGGTCCAACAGCCCGAGTCGATGTCCGTAAGGATAATATCGAGCTCCGCCAGAGACTTGTTCGAGAGTTTGCCCTGGCTGACGATCCCCAGCTTGGGATAGGGCATCTTGTCCACATAAGCGAGTGCCTTGTTCAGCCGCGGCATGACCACCTTGGGATGCTTCTCCGTCAGGGCCTCAAAGAAGCGGATCGACTGATCGAATTGCTCGCTTCCGTACCGGCGGATAAGCATCCGGTAGGTGTTGGAATACAGCAGGGCATTGGGGTCCAGGTGGATCGCCTGCTCCAACTGATTCAAGGCGGTGTCCTTACGCCCGTTGGCATCGAGCAGCATGGCGAAATCGTAGCGAAGTTTGGGATCGTCGGGACGCTCTTTGAGATGCTTCTGAAAGTCTAAAAAGAGTTGCTTGAACTTGAGCGTACTACGCCAGTCGACCGGTTTGAGTTCTTCCGCCGGTGTGGCGTTGGCCTGCTCCTTAAGCCGCTTCAGCTCCATCTTCAAGGCAGCGATTTCAGCCTCTCGGATCACCTTGCGCTCCTCGAGCACCTCCGGCGGGGTGTTCTCGGTGAACTTGAGGAGCCGGTTGGGTTTGACGTTCTCAAACTTCTGCACGTACCCGGTAGGCCAACGGATTTCCATGGAGTCGATGTTCTGACATTGCCCCAGCCCGAAATGCAGCCGGAACGGGCACTGGCAATGCCCGCCGTTGCCACCGTAGACCTCGCGGATCATCATGCGCCCCTGACAGTGCAGGATGACGCGCGTGCCGATCGCGTTGCGGCTGCAGTTGGTGCCGGTCAACTCGAGTTGCAACCAATTGTTCTTGTTGCCGATGTCGTTGCGGTAGAAGGAGCTGATCTGGCCTTGGTTGGAGATGTAGACGTCCAGGTCGCCGTCGTTGTCGAAGTCGGCGATGGCCAGCCCCCGCCCGTCGCGAATGTCCGCCAGCCCGATCTCGGCAGCCACCTCCTTGAACACCTCGTTGCCCTCGTTGCGCCACACCCGCGAACCCTCATAACCAGAAAAGGTCGAGTCGCCCATGTAAGGCCAATTGTGCGCGTCTATCGGATCGAACCCAGCCTGAGTCACCTCGGTGGCTAACTTGGTGAAGTACTCGTCGTCCTTGTTGGCGGAGATGTAGCCGTCCGCCACCATGATGTCCAGGTCACCGTCGTTGTCGAAGTCCCAGAACTTGCCGGCCCAGCACCAGCCCCCGTCGTACACCTCGACCTGCTTGGCGATATCGGTGAAGGTCTTGTCGCCCATGTTGCGGTAAAGCTGGTTGCCTTCTTTCACGTATTCCTTGGTCCAGATGTTGCTCACATACAGATCAAGCCACCCGTCGTTGTTGAAGTCGCCGAACTCGATGTTCATGCCCTTATAGGTATCGTGGCCTATGGCTTCGTCGGAGACGTCGGTGAAGGTTCCGTCGGGGTTGGCCCGGTAGAAGATGTCTTGGCCGAAGTCGTTGGCATTGACCAAGTCCTGGTCCCCGTCGTTGTCATAGTCGGCGGCACCGGTGTCGAGGGTCCATCCGGAGTCGTCCACCCCCAACTCCTTGCCGACGCTGGTGAAGGTTCCGTCTCCGTTGTTGCGGTAGAGGACGTTGGCTCCGGCATCGCGGGCGGTCTCGAAATCCTCGTGCATCTGCCGCGAATCCTCCAAGGCCCATAGGTGCACGTAGCGGAAGTAGTTTCCGATGTACAGGTCGATATCGCCGTCACCGTCGTAGTCGAACCAGAGGCCGGCGTTGCCGTTTCCCGGATCGCCCACTCCGGCTTTTTCGGTCACGTCCGTGAAGGTGCCGTCCCCGTTGGCACGGTAGAGGATGTTCGGGCCCCACTTGATGATGTAGAGGTCCATGTGCCCGTCGTTGTCGTAGTCGCCCCAGATGGCGTCCATGGAGGTTCCGCGATTCTCGTGCACGGTCAGCACATCCTTGCCCTTCTTGACCGTGTAGGCGTATCCGACACAGGTCACTCGCCATTGTTTGCCGGGCACTTCGGGAAAGACGGTCTCTTCCTGCCCGTTGAGGGTCAGGTTGTGCTTGAGCAGTTCCTGCCGCAAGGCTTCGGAGAGGACGCCCTTGTCCAGGTCCTCTTGAAACTTTGTGCTCATGGAGAACAGCAGCGGCTGATAGTTAGGCCCATCCACGCCCGCCTGGACCGCCACATCGGTGAACTTCATGTTCCCGTCGTTGCGGAAAAGCTTGTTGGGCTTATCCAGCCGTGAGCTGACCACGTACAGGTCGATGTCGCCGTCGTGGTCGTAGTCCGCCGCCGTCACCGACGCGCCGACTGAAGCCATCCACGACATGATGCAGTCCAGCTTGGGGTCCAAGACGCACTTGTGGTGCCGGAAAAGGACGCCAGCCTCGGCGGCGATCTCCACAAATGCCTTGGGTTGTGGTTTGCTGTCGGCGGCGTAGCCGGGGCTTACGCATCCCAGTATTGTCAGCCCCACCATCCAGGGTGCGATGAAAGCAAAAGTACGGAACTTTGTGGTATTGTGCATGGGTAACCCCCCTTAATGACCTAGTGCCTGTGTCTGACGGGTTTCGCCCGCCTTTTGTACTTAAGCCGCATTGATCAGTGCCGCGTCTGGGGTGGCCCAATGTAGCGTCACCCC
>JAGLWJ010000165.1 GCA_023133475.1 Phycisphaerae bacterium
AGGGGCGACGCTACAGACTAAATCGACAGCCGCTAAAGCGATGGGCCACCCGCCCGCTTGACGCTTTGCCGACGGTGTTCTAGGGTATGAGTTGTGGACTCGTTCGTCAAGATTCACAGCTTTCCCGGATACTGCTGATGCGCCGATACTTTTGCCTGGTCACGTCACACCCGCTCCCCATACTGGCTGTTGTGGGGTTGGTGGCTTTGGTGCTGGGCCTGTTCATGCTCCGGCTCACCCGCGAGACCAGCCCGGACGCCTTTATCCCCCAAGACCATCCCGCATTGACGTTGAAGCGGCAGATCGACGAGCGTTTCGGGCTGACCGATCCGCTGGTGGTCGGGGTGATTCGGGACGCAAAGCACGGTATTTTCGTCCCGCACACGCTCAAGCTGATCCGTGGCCTCACCCGCGGAATCCAGGAATTGCCCGGCATCGAGCCTGGTGACGTGATGAGCTTGGCCACCGAGTCCGGTGTGTACTTCGAGGATGGCGTGCCCGGGTTCGAGTTGCTGCTGCGGGACATTCCCGAAGATCGCAGCAGCCTGGACACGCTGAAAGCCGACATCTTCGAATATGAACTCTACCGCGGCACGCTGGTGGCTGAGGACGGATCGGCGGCGTGCATCATCATTCGGCAGAAGGATGACGAGCAAGCCGAGGTGCTGTATCGCCGACTCGCCAAGCTGGTGGACGAGTTTCCCACGGATGACGAGCGGCTGGTGGTCGCCGGCGAGGCAGCCGTCCGCACCTATATGGGCAAAGCCGTCTCCGATGATGCCCTGCGGATGAACTTCATCTGCCCGGTGGTCATGGCATTGCTCATCATTCTGGCTTACCGGACGTTGCGTGGGACGGTGCTTCCGCTTTGCGTCATTGGTGGTGCGTCTGCCATGGCGTTGGGGCTGATGAGCGTCTGCGGCGTGCCGGTCTATATCGTGACCAACGGTATCTTTGTCATCATCATGGCGCTGGGCGTAGCCGACTCGCTGCACATCGTCGGCCAATACTACGAGGAGCAGCTTATTCCGAGCAACCGGAGCAAGCAGGAATTGATCGTCGATGCGTGTCTGGCTTTGTGGTATCCGGTGCTGATCACTACGCTGACGGACATCGCCGGGTTTCTGGCTTTGTGGATGGTTGGTGTAATGCCGCCGATCCGGTTCTTCGGCCTGTTCACCTGTGCCGGTGTGCTGGGGGCGTTGATCTATTCCTATACGGTCATCCCCGCCGGGCTGATGCTGGTGCCGCTCAAGATGAGCCGGGCATTCCTCAAACGCAAAGAGGCGACAGAAAAGAGCACGCATCTGGACGCCCTGGGGCAGTTCATGGGCCGACTTGGTGCGTTTGCCTTTCGCCGGTGTGGCCTGGTGCTGGGTGTTGGGGTGGCGTTGATCGCGTTGGCTGTGTGGGGCGCGACGAAAATGATCGTCAACGACGCCCGTATCCTGGCTTTCAAGGACCATCACCCCATCGTGCAAGCCACCCGCACACTTAACGATCGGTTCGACGGCACCAGCCAACTGAACATCGTGATCACCGCCCAAAAAAAGGGGGCGTTTCTTCAGCCCGAGGCACTACACCGGATCGAAGAACTGGAGACGTTCACCGAGACCCTGCCGTACGTCGGAGGAACGCACTCGCCGTCCGGATGGGTCAAGCGTGCTCATCAGAAGCTGAACGACGAAAACCCCGCCTATTATGTCATACCCGAAGACCCCTTCGACACACAGTTTTATCTTGATGTGCTGTGGACTGACACTTCGCCGATGGCCCGGTCGCTCCGCGAGGTGATCGACGAGACCTACACCCAGGCCAACCTGATCGTCCGCATGAAGAGCAGCGAGTTTATCCACGAGCGCGAGGTCATCACACGGCTGCAAGCCTACCTCGACGAGCACTTCGGGGACGGGCCGCTCAAGGCGCAGATTGCCGGCAGGGTTAATCTGGATTATCACTGGTTGCAATTGATCCGCACGACCCACATCAGGAGCGTCTGTTTCTCCTTCGCGTGTGTTCTGTTGCTGACCGGTTTGATGTTCCGTTCGTTGGCGGCTGGTGTGCTCTGCACGCTGACGGTTGGCATCGCGGTGCTGGTGAACTATGCCATCATGGGTTTTGGCGACATTCCGCTGGGGGTTGGCACGTCGATGTTTGCGAGCATTGCGATTGGTGCGGGGGTCAACTTCCCGATCCACCTGCTCGATCGTTTGCGGGTCGAGTTCCGCGATCGGCAAGCCGACCCTGCCGTGGTGTTTCGGCGGACGCTGGCTTTTACCGGGCGGGCGTTGTTCTTTACCGCCTTTGTGGTTGCGATTGGGTTTGGCCTTCTTTGTGTTTCGGAGTTTCGCACGCTGGTGCGGTTTGGTCTGATGGTTGGGATGGGCATGGTGGCCAGCTTTGTGACCAGTGTCACCCTGTTGCCCGCGGTTGTGGCGGTGTTTAAGCCGCGTTTTGTGTTCGGCCGATCCGGTGATTAACCTCTAACGACAAGGAACAAAGTATGAAAACCGTGCTGGTGCTCAACAATACTCAGATGGGCCAGGGGGACGCCGATCTGGGTCGAAAGCTTCTGGGTAGCTGCCTGCGCAAGCTGAACCGCTTTCCCAACATCGAATCCGTGGTGCTTTACAATGCCGGGATCAAACTGGCCACCAAGGGCTCGCCGTTTGCCCCGGAGTTGCACCAGCTTCAGGAGAATGGCGTTGACATTCTGGTTTGCGGAACCTGTGTGGAACACTACGGGTTGGGGGATCAGATCATTTTCGACCGGGTCAGCAACATGGACGAAATCCTCGCAACGCTGGACACCGCCGAAAAGGTGATCACGCTATAGTAGGGTGGGTTCCACCCGCCTTTGTGGCGCGGCGGGTGGAACCCGCCCTACTTTTCTGTAAGAAATATGGAAAATGAAGAATGGAAAATGCAGGGATGTAACACTGCCAATTCCGCATTTTCCATTTTCCATTTCCCATTTCCCATTTCCCCCGTTCGCTTTTGGGTGGTTGCATCCATGGCGGGGTTGATCCTGCGCCTGTTGCTGATTCTGGTCAGTCCCCGGTACGGTTATCTGTTCGATCATGACGATCAGGTACGCTGGGGTATTCAAGCTACAGACCAGGGCGTGCTCACGCTCTACGACCATCCTCCGCCACGCTGGAATATCCGCTGCCGGCATGATGGCCGATGGGTCATCACCCAGCGCCCGTTCGACAGGGTATACCACTATCCGCCGGTAACGGCTTATATGCTGTATGCTTCGGGTCTGGTGTTCAAGGTGGCCAGTGCAGATCGGCTCATCAATACGGTGATCTCACGGGCCATCTTTTCGTTCTGGGGTATCGGTGCCGACTTTGTGTTGGCGTGGGGCTGTGCAGCCCTGGTGGCGATTTATGGGGCCGGTCGGGCGGTTAAGTGGACTTATCTTCTGGTTCTGTTCCTGCCGCCCTTGTGGTGGGACTCGACGATGTGGGGTCAGTTCGACGCGGTTCCGCTGGCAGGGAGCGTGTGGTTTGTGTGGGCGTTGGTTCGGCGCCGGTGGGTTCTAGCCGGTGTGCTGCTGGGTCTGGCCGCCGCAGTGAAGCCGCAGGCGGTGTTGTGTCTGCCGGTGTTGGCCTTGGCGGTGTGGGTCTGCAAACCGCGATGGAAGCCGTTGCTGACGGCAGGGGTGGCGGCAGGAGTGCTGCTGGTGGTTGCTCTGCCTTTCACCTTGCACGGCGGATGGGCATGGTTGCGGCTTAGCTACCTGAGCACCCTGTTCGACAAGTTCCCCTCGACTACGCTTAATGCGTTTAACCTGTGGTACGCGGATTTGCTGGTTTGCGATTCGAGGGATGTCTCCGCGACGTGGTTGGGCTTGAGCAAGGACAGCTTGGGGCGATTGTTTGTGCTGCTTTCGCTGACCGCCGGTTTTGTCTGGATGGCCCGGCGTTGGCGTGGTGACGGTCGGGGGCTGGTGTTGTGGTCGGGGTTGGTGATATTGGCGTTCGTCATGCTGGCCACCCGCGTGCACGAGCGTTATCTGCTGATGGTTTTGCCGTTTTTGATGGTGGCGGCGATGTGGTGGCGGCGGTTTTGGCCGGGGTTGGCGGCACTGCTGGTGGTAGCCTGCTGCCAGCTCACTTGGCCGCTGTGGCTTGGCGAACCAGCCGGCGGCTGGGACAATCACCTCCAGGCGGGCACTTGGCGCTATCAGCAAGCCCGGGCGGCCCTGTCTCCACAGGAGCAAGAGACATTCCCAAATCTGACAGAATACCTCGAACCCCAGCGGCGGAAGTATTTGGCCGGCCGGGCTGAGACAATCACATTGGAATGGTGTGTTACGATTCTTGCCTTACTCGGTGCCGCCGGGATAGTAGGGGCAGCCGTTTTCCGTAGCGACATGGGGAAGCCATGAAAACGGTGTCGAACGTAGGGCGGGTTCTACCCGCCGTTCGGTCCAAGGTCCAAAGTCCAAAGTCCAAAGTCGGTGGCCCAGGGCTTTAGTTCTGGGGGACACGAATTGCGTCAAGCATTCGTGTCCCCCACCGCTAAAGCGATGGGCCACCCGCCCATTCTCAATTCTCAATTCGTGTCCCTCACCGCTAAAGCGGTGGGCCACCCACCGCCCTACTGGTTTCTGACTTTGGACTTTGGACTAGAGACTTTGGACTTAATTTAGGGGTTGAAATCTCGCCGAAAACGGGACTAGCGCTGTCATATTAGGCAGCCGGGCAGTGCGGGCAGATCAGCCTACACCTTTGGCAAGTGACTTGTTTTCGAGGAGATGTCATCATGTGTAATCCTGGTTCGTGTCGCAGTGGAACATCCTTTTCAGCAAGAACTGGAGTAGAGGTCGATCTCGCTAATGCTCTGTCATCGTCTGTTTCAAGGATGGGAAAAAGGGATGGCTATTTTGCTGGAAAAGAATGCAGAAAAAGAAGGGGCTAAGAATCGGTAGGTGGCGAAATTGGACTTATCCGTTTTTGCTACATGTCCATACGGAGATTGACCGGGGAAGGCGATTGTGTTAGGATAGCAAGTAGTAGTGGGGGTGAAAAGGAGTCTCTTCACCAAGCTATAGCCATTTCCAAAATCGCGAAGGAGCCGCTCTCTGGCGTGCTTTTTTTGAATGCCGGACGGTCTGGCAGGCAGGTCCGGGTAGTTGTTCCGTTGAGTAGGCGGGATACATGTCTCGCTTTGGTTCAACTCGCAGCGGAGTGCGTTTTCCAACAAGGAGTAGCGGAATGAAAAGCGGGATAAAGCCAAGTTGGGTTATGGGCCTGATGGTTGCATCCGTCGTATGCCTGGGAGCTTCGCAACCAGCCTTCGGGGAGGTGATCGTGGCCTTGGGCAGCCGCTGCGCCGGCCCGGACATTGCCACGAGCACGCTGATTGCCATCGCCTCCGGCCCGGAGCGCGGGGTGGCGATTAAGGCGGACGGAGTACTGGTAACGTGGGGCCGGGACCATTACGACTTGCTCGTTGTTCCTAGCGAGAACAACTTCATCGCCGTTGCTGCGGGCGACTATCACAGTCTGGCCCTCGATGCCGACGGGGTCGCTGTGGCTTGGGGCCGTGACAACTACGGCCAATGCAACGTGCCGGCGGGGGACGACTTCACCGCCGTTGCCGCGGGCCGGTATCACAGTTTGGCCCTCAAGGGCGACGGGTCGATCGTAGCGTGGGGCTATAACGGCTCCGGGGAGTGCGACGTGCCTGCCGGGAACGA
>JAGLWJ010000166.1 GCA_023133475.1 Phycisphaerae bacterium
GCTAACCCGCATTTTTCATGAACGCAGAGACGCAGAGAAGAATGGAGAATGGAGAATGGAGAATGGAGAATGGAGAATGGAGAATGGAGAGTCAAACACCAACTTCTGTATTCCCCACGTTCCACGCTCCACGCTCCACGTTCCACGCTCCCCTTCGGGTCGCCGCTAAACGTTACGGACTTGTCGCCGCTAAACGCTACGGACTTGTCGCCGCTAAATACCCCGGCGCCGTTGCGAGCGCCCACATTCTCAATTCTCCATTCTCCATTCTCCATTCATCACGCTTCCCATCCCCCATTTTCCATTCTTTCGTTCAAGGCTTCCACAACCGCCTGCCGCAACAACGGGAGCAGGATTTCGTGGTGCCCAATGACTTCGTGCCCTCGCCCTGGAGACACCGGCCTGGTCACCACGTTAACATGCGGGCGATAGTGTCGCAGCATGTCGAAATTGGCGGTCGTCAGACTGTCGAGGTTTGCCCCCAGATTGCGGGCGATGGAAACTGCCTTGAGGAAGACCTCCGGCATTATCACCGCCGAGCCCACGTTCATCCAGACTCCGCCGGCTTCCCCGTCGCCGCCGGCCCCCAGGTCCGCCACCACACTGCAAATGGTGCGGAAGTCGTGCATCGAAGCCTGCCCGATCTTTGCCCCGTCGGCTGAACCGGGCATGTGCACGGTGTCGGTCCCCAGGGCGACGTGGACGGTCACGGGGATGCCGGTCTGATAACCAGCCGCCAGAATGCTGTGCTCGATGTTGGGCGCGGATTGCTCGACAAGCAGGCGCCCAACCGCTTCGCCCAAACCGATGCCCTCTCCGACAGCCAACTCGCTGACAGCGGCAAAGAAGTCGAACGTCTCCTGCACCATCCCGAAGGTGCCGTCTTTAATAGTTTCTGCCACCTCTTCGCTGGTCGCTCCTCGGGTGGCTAATTCGACATCATGGATGGCGGTGGCTCCGTTGCAGGCGACGGCTTGGATGACCCCCCGGTGAATCAGATCGATCACGATCGGCGAACAGCCCACCTTGATAAGGTGAGCCCCCATAGCCAGCACCACAGGGCGGTCGGCTTTCCTGGCTTGCACGATCGCCTCGACCACCGCGTGGAACTCGCGGGCGCCCAGATAGTCAGGCAAAGCCCGGATCAATTCCGCGGCAGAGGACCCCACGGGGGGCAGATCAGCCAACCGACCCACATCCATTTTATGCGGGCGTTGCTTGATCGAGTAGGTCTTCAACTTGCTGAGGTCGATCGGTTTGTACTGTTTGCCGTGCATCAACGTTCTTCCCCGAGAGCCTCCAGTGTTCTGTTGCCGCTGAGTCGACGGATCACCGACACATGGGTGGCCCATCGCTTTAGCGGTGGGGGACGCGAATCTCTGCGCAAGCTTGTGTTTCCAAGGCGGTGGGGATTGATTCCCATCAAGCCCATCCCCCACCCGCGCACAGTATACGCGGCGGGTGGCATGGTCAAGAACCACCCTCGATAACGTTACGATTTGCCCGATGAC
>JAGLWJ010000167.1 GCA_023133475.1 Phycisphaerae bacterium
CTATGTCTCCGTTTGTGAAACAGGGTCACCTTATGGCAGCCTATCGTCGGAGACGCTTGGCCATGCCACCCGGCGTGTAGAACTGTAGGGCGGGTTTCACCCGCCTTCTTGGCATGGCGTGGTTTCTTGACGTGGGACGGCGGGTAGAACCCGCCCTACACTGCGGCGGGTGAAACCCGCCCTACCCCACGAATCACGGCTGGGCGGTGGGTTGCAGCACCCACGCCAACCGCACACCCAGCAGGCCGACAAGCCCGTTTATGAGAATGTTGGCGATGGCTAGATTCCGGGTCACCACGAACATCGGCAGCGTTCCGGTCACTACGGCGAGAATGAGGATATGGAGCCCTGCGTCCCCAACCACCCATCGCTGCCCACGGCGTTGCCGACGATTGCCACAAACCATCAGGTATCCCAAGGCCATAAAAAGGGTAGCGTCCGGGGTAAAACCGGCCTTTGCCACTTGGGCCCAGGTGAGTCGGTCAAAGCTGCCCTCGCACACGCCGGGGGTGAACAACCATGCGGTGCGTCGCAGCACGGTGTGGAGCTCTTCCGTGCAGGATACAAAGTCGAACGGCAGCAACGATAAAACCAGGATGCCAAAGGTCACAAGTAGAGTAGCGATGTCGCAACAAAAGTGCCCCTTCGATACAGCGGGCATCCTGGTGTCCGAAGTCCGTATTTGCTTTGGTGGCATATGTGCTTCCCTCCCGGCTCCCCAGCCGATTCGGATACCTCCTCCTGGAGAAGGATGACATGCAAGGAGCAGGCCTTGGCCCCGTCATTTCGATAACGGGCGAGGTGGTGAGGGCAAGGGGGTGTTGGTATGATAATCGTCGCCGTGGTTTGCGTGGAAGCTCTGCGAATCGCCTCTCGGCGAATCTCTGCCGGTTGTGCAGCCTGAGCGGGTTGCGAGAGGCTTTGGGTTTTTGGGCAACATGCCGTGGAGTTCCGGCGACGCCTTTGGGAGGGCGAACCTCCTGGTAAGCCGTCGGACTGGGACGACTGACCGCGTTTTTTTCGCGTTGTTTTGTTGGATGGATGCCCCAAGTGACCTCTTCGAGTTCGGTGGAGATCAAGAACCGTGCCAAGCGGCAGTTTGAATCCTGGGCGGATTCTTACGACCGGTCGCTGCTGAACCACTTCATGTTCAGGCCGGCGTGTATGGCATTGATGGAGGAGATCGCCCGGTGGTACGACGAGCAGCGTCGGCCGTTCTGCGTTCTGGACATCGGGTGTGGGACGGGGACGTTGGCCTGCCGGCTGGCGGGATCACCCTGGCCGGTCAGCGTCGTCGGGATGGACTACGCCGAGGGGATGTGCCAGGCGGCGTCAGCCAAAGCTGCCCACGCCGGTCACCAGGCACACTTCGCAACCGGCGACAGCGAACACCTACCCTTTGCCGATGCCTCCTTCGACATCGTCACTTGTTCAAACTCATTCCATCATTATCCGCATCAGCAGGCAGTGGTGCACGCCATGCGCCGTACACTGCGCCCCGGGGGGCGGATGATTCTGATTGACGGATTCCGCGATAACATCGTCGGCTGGATCACCTTCGACGTAATCATCAGCCGGGTGGAGGGAAAGGTCTATCATGCCCCCTGGACGGTGGTCCGCGATTACTTCCAAGCCGCCGGCTTCACTGCTATCCACCGCCGCAAGCTCAACTTCTGGTTCCCCCTGCTGGTGACCATCGGCGACGTGGAATGAACGGCGAGGGTGTGACCACCCCGAACGAATGACAGAGTGGGTCAGGCGGTGACACGGATTGAGGTTGTCTGGCAGCAAAGGGCCGACGCAAAAATAACTTCCCATTTTCGGCAGTGCCGTGGTGAGGCATCCACCGCTTGCGCTAGGCCCGGCATTTATGCCGGGTATTGGAGTGGTTGCCTTTGCCCTCCAGTTTCGCTCCACCGCCTTCGGCGGCGGGGCGAAACTGGAGGAGATTCTTCGTTCAGCCTTTTCACCCGGCATAAATGCC
>JAGLWJ010000168.1 GCA_023133475.1 Phycisphaerae bacterium
CGTCGAAACGCAAAACAGTCTGATCAAAAATGGCACTAACGCATTGAGTAGGAGACTGATTCCCATCAAGCCCGTGCCCCATTTTGCTGCGTAGACACCAACGGCAGGTTTTCAACCTGCCCTACTTGGTGAGCCTGTTTTTCGTGCCTGTCCCCACCCCAACCCCCATAAAATCGCCCTTTGCACTTCCACACCACCCACGCCGAATAGTGCCTCATATCGGACACTACGACAACTAACGCAGCCTGCCACCAAGGCCGATGACCTCCAGCAGAGAAACCAGGCTGACAGCGGGCATCTCCAGGCGGTAACGTCAAACCGCCTCGATCCGCGGCAATCACGGCCCACAACATCAGCCGAAGGCCTCACAGAGACAACAGAGAGAGAACGATCATGCGATGCAAAATCATCAATCTTGTGGTGTCATGTTTTGTCATTTTGGGATGCAACGCACAACCGCCGACCACCTCAGGCACCGGGCCTGCCGACACGGCGGACAGCAACGCCACGGATGAGCACGGGCAATGGTTCGACGGCAACGGCGACCCGCTGGATGAGACACCCGACGCCTTCCTGGAAGTTGACCGCTTCACCCTCGTGGCGGACGCCATGGGCGGCGGCAGGGTTGAACCGCCCGCGGGAACCTACGAGCGAGGAGAACAAATCACCCTGACCGCCATCCCCGACTCCGGGTGGGGCTTCGACCATTGGGAGGGAGACGCATCGGGGGCTGAGCCGGTGATCACCATCACCGTGATGACGAACACCGTAGTGGTCGCCTGGTTCGAGAACGATTCAACCGACAACGGCAATGATAACACCAACCCCGACGAAACCGCCGGCCCGGATCCGGGCAGCGACTTCGCTTCCGCCATACTGGTCGAGTTGGACGCAAATGACAAGGTGGTCATCGAGCAGACCCTGGTGCGAGCCAGTGACGTACACGTGTACGACCTGGGAGCCATGGAATCGGGTGACCGTTTCATCGCCTCCTGCGAGAACCTGCCGGGCAATCAGCTCGACCCCATGATCGCCCTGTTCGACACCGATGGTTACCGGGTGTTCTGGAATGATGACGCCGACCTGGCAGGTGGCGATTATGATTCCAGCATCAACGACTTCATTCACCACGACAGCGACCATCACTACATTGCCGTGACCAGCACCGATTACGCCGACACCACCGGCGATTACCTCCTGACCATCGAGGTCCAGCGTGGGGCAGCCTTCCCCCAGGTCGCCGGCCAAACCCTGGTGATCGATCTGGATGGAGCCGCCAACGTCATCGTGGCGGGAACCAACTGGGGCAATTTCGATCCCCTTGACGCCGGGGAGATCGACCCTGCCTTCGCCGGGCGAACCGAGGAGCTGAAAGCCAAGATTCTTTCCGTGGTGCAGGCGGACTATGCACCATACGACATGACCGTGCTGACCACCGACGACCCCACCCCCACCGGGTCTTATACCACACTGTTCCTCGGCGGCGACAGCGATGAGCTATTCGGCATCGCCAATAGCATCGATTTCTATAACGCCGATCGTCAGGATGATGCCATCGTGTTTGCTTTGGCTTTTGGTGGGTTGAGCAACGACCTCGATGCCATGGGGCAGGCCATCGGCAACGTGATAAGCCACGAAGTCGGCCACATCCTGGGGCTCATGCACACCACCGACGTCACCGAACTGATGGACACCACCGCAAGCGCCGACATGTTGTTGATTGATCAGCACTTCGGCACAGCCTCGGTATACGATTTCCCAATCGGCTTGCAGAACGCCCCGCTGCTATTGGATGAGTCTCTAGGGCCGGCTGCCCGTCGCAGGGTAGTGGTGAAAGACGGCTACTTACGCTGCGGCACCTGCGGTGCCAAGCTGTACAAGCTGAGCAAAACTGAAAACTAGTATCTGTAGGTCGGGTCCGTGGGCGGCGGGTGCCCCACCCTCTTTGAGGGTGGGGGACTGATTTGAATGCCGACGATTGATTCGAATGCCGATGCCATGACGGATTCAGTCCCCCACCCCTGGAAGGGGTGGGGCACCCATGCGCCTCCTCTTGCCTCTTGCCTCGATTCGGCGGGTGAAACCCGCCCTACATCTGATTGAGGTGCTAACAAACTGGAGGCGACGGGGCTCGAACCCACGACCTTCGCATTGC
>JAGLWJ010000169.1 GCA_023133475.1 Phycisphaerae bacterium
CGCGAGGTTCCACCCACCCTACTGTTCGGTTAAGATGACATATCGGCATGGTGGAGAGGCAGCTTCTTCACCGTGGCAGCCCATTCGGGAGATGAGAGAGACGCTTTCGGGCGTGCTCTCTGTTTTTGTGCCGCACCGCGCGGTCAAGGGCATGCCCGTAGTTGGGATGGTTGCCTTTGCGAGTATCGAGCTATGTTTTCAATACTGACAACCCTCATCTGTGGTGTGGCGGCACTGCCCTCTGCGGCAACTCCAGCCGAAGCCGACCGGGCGACGGCTTTAGTCCAAGCCTGGATCGGCGAGTCTTCACCGCGCGCATCCATGGCAGATCGTACGTCCAGCCTTCCACAAAGGACAACACTCGATCGGGTAGTGGTGCAAGGAACCGTGGTGAGAACCTATGTCCAAATGCCCGCGGCATTCCTGGGCAATATGACCGAGCTGCAATGTGAACACATTATCCACGACCAGGTCGAACGGCTTCGCCGGATCGAGGGCCTGCGCGGATTCGCCATCTACGCCAAACCCATCGAGAACCCCGAAGCAAAGTACAAGCCGCTGCCCGATTATCTGCCGCCGCCCACCGGTGAATTGGACAAGCCGGAAATCGACGCTTCCATCGCGGGCCACCCATCACGAGCAGGCGGGCTGCCGACCTATAACCCAGGCCAACCCACCGGCGCGCTTTCCGGCAAAACCGTGTTCCTAAGCCCCGGGCACGGCTGGTACTACTCATCCGCCCTCAGCCGGTGGGCGACTCAACGGCCTAACTGCTTCGGGATCATCGAGGACCACAGCAACGCCGAAGCCGTCTTCAACCACCTTGCCCGATACCTGCACAACGCTGGTGCAAACGTTTGGCCTTGTCGAGAGCGAGACTTCAACGCCAACATGGTCATCGTGGACAACTCCGACGGGGCACCAGACTACACCACCTCGGGAACCTGGGCCGACAGCACCACCTCCGGAAACTGGTACGGTGTCAACTACCAATACAGCCCCGTCAGCACGACCGAAACCGCCGTCGCAACCTACGCCCCCGGCATTCCCGAAGCCGGGCACTACGCGGTCTACGTCTGGACGCCGAGTTCGCCCAATCGGCCAACCGATGCCATGGTGCGAGTCAACCACACCGGCGGGACGACCACGCACGTCATCAACATGCAGCATGACGGGAACACCTGGCGCTTTTTGGGTGTCTACCATTTCGAGGCTGGGCGCGACGCCGCCCGGGGGTCGGTGGAAATCTCCAACCAGGGGTCCGACCCATCAAAGTTTGTCATCGCCGATGCGGTTCGTTTCGGCGGTGGCATGGGCGACTACGTCGATGGTGGCAGCATCAGCGGTTGGCCTCGGTGGGAGGAGTCCGGCAGATACTTCGCGGTGTTCATGGGTCAGCCGGGCACACCCTACGGGACCGTCTCGGCAATGCCCCGCTACGCCAAGTGGGAAAACGAAAGCTGGGAAGACTCGATCTACATCTCCTGGCACACCAACGCCGGCAGCGGGTCAGGCCACGGCACCCAGGTCTACGTCTATGGGCCTAACGATCCGCCCAGCCCATTCGGCGAGTTCAGCGGTGTCGCCGGTAGTGACACGCTTGCGACACGCATCCGCGACGAGATGGCCAACGACCTCCGCATCGGTTGGAATGACCCGAGTTGGCCTGCCAACCTGTACAGCGCCTGGTTCGGTGAGTTGAACCCAGCCTACAACGACGAGACGCCCGGGGTGCTGGTCGAAGTGGCTTACCACGACAGCGAGACCGACGCGAACTCGATTCTGGACCCTCGTTTCCGCGACATGGTCTCGCGTGCGATATATCAGGCTATCGTCAAATGGTGGCATAATGAGGCTGATGGGCCTTCGTCCACCCCGATTCCGGTCGAAACGCTCCTGCCCGAGCCGCCGACGCACCTGTCGGTTTGCAACCTCGGCAACGGCGATGTCCGGGTGAGTTGGCACTCGCCGCCCTCCAACATCGGTGATGATCTGCTCGGCGATCCCGCCACCGGATACCTGGTGCAGATCAGCCAAGACGGGTGCGGCTTCGATGACGGCACCGCGACAGCCGGCACCTCGATTGGCTTTGCCGGATTGGAGCCGGGTTCGATCCACTATTTCCGGGTCTGTGCCACCAACGCGGGCGGGCAATCGTTCCCATCGGAGATCGGCGGCGTCAAGGCCCGCGACGACGGCACCAGCCCCATACTCGTCGTCAACGGGTTCGACCGCCTCGATCGGGGCATGATGCTCGTCGAGGATGACCCCTATGATAGCGATCCGATGCGGCGTGAGCGGCTGGGCCTAATGAACCACTACGCCTACATCCGCACGTTCGCAACGGCTATCGACCCCAGTGAAATCGCCTTTGATTTCTGTGCCAACGAAGCTGTCCGCGACGGGGACGTTGATCTAACACCCTACCAGGCGGTCATCTGGCAGAGCGGCGAGGAATCGTCCGCCGACCACACCTTCGACGACACTGAGCAGTCCCTCCTGACTGCCTATCTGGACGGGGGTGGAAGGCTGTTCGTGTCCGGTGCCGAGATTGGGTGGGACCTGGACCACCTCGACAACGGGCGGTCGTTCTACAATGACTATCTCAAAGCCGACTACCAGGCTGACGGCGCCGGCACCTACGACGTCACCCCCGTACCCGGCTCGATTTTCGACGGCATCAGCCCGTTCACATTTGACGACGGGGCTTCAATTTACGACGTGAACTATCCCGACGTGTTGGGCACGTTCGGCGGCAGCACAGCCGCTCTGACCTATTCGGGCGGGATAGGCGGCGATGCCGGAGTGGTGCACGACGGGTCGTTTAAGGTTGTGCACTTCGCCTTCCCGTTTGAGACTATCACCGACGGGCTTTGCCGCACGGAGATCATGGCGGCTGTCCTCGACTTTTTCGACTTGCTGATTCCGGATGACATCATTCTGGAGTCGCGGGATTCGGAGGGGGTGGTGACGTTGCCGCCGGCCTACAACGAAGTCGGCACCTGGGCCAACAGCTCGATCAAAAGTGCCGCCCCCGGCCTGTCCGGCAGTGGCAGCCGGTTCATCACCTATGAAGTGCCTAACAGCGGCACCGACAACGCAACGTTCATCCCGACCATCGTTACGCCCGGCAAGTACGAGGTCTTTGTGACCTGGGCCAACGGCGCGAACTGCTACGACGCCCGGCACACCGTCCGGCACCACCAAGGCCAAACCGCCTTACTCATCGACCAGATTCCCACCGGCGCTCTCGAAGAGCCCAACTTCGACGAGTGGATTTCGCTCGGGCAGCACTGGTTCCAAGTCGGCCAGGGTGTCGATAACGCATCGGTCAACATTTCGGAAGAGACCATCACCGGTCGGCCCAGCGAGACGTGGCACTACCGCCTCTATGCCGACGCGGTCAAATGGGTCTTCGTTGATCGCTGGCCAAACGGGGACTACAACGATGACAGCCACATCGACCTCCTCGACTTCGCCGCGTTTCCCGGTTGCCTCACCGGCCCCGGTGGCGGCTACGCTCAGCCGGACTGCCAGGCGTTCGACTTTGACGTTGACGGTGACGTTGACCTCGACGACTTCGCCGGTTTTCAGGAGGCGTTCGACGGGTAGAACCCGGGTGGCCCATGGCTTTAGCCGT
>JAGLWJ010000017.1 GCA_023133475.1 Phycisphaerae bacterium
GCGGAGCGAGGTGGAACCCACCAATCAAGGACGAGTCCAAGGTCCCGCTGGTTTCTGACTTTGGACTTTGGACTAGGAACTTTGGACTGATTAGCCGGTGCGGTGGGTTGCCGAGGGAGAGTGGGATGATGAGCAGACCTATTTGCGGGGGGTTAGCGGCAGTGGTGATGTTGTTGCTGGTCGGTCAGATCAGCCGCGCCGCGCCGGCCACCATCCAGTACACCGCCACCGCCCTCGGCGATGAGCGCTGGATGTATACATACGAAGTTGGCTGCAACAACAGCCTGCTCTCGCCGATCGAGCAGTTCACCATTTGGTTTGATTACGGTTTATACGAGAACTTGGCTGTCGCCACCATCGGCCCGTTAGCCGCTGATTGGGACGAACTTGTTATCGAGCCCGACCCGTTTTGGGGTGACGATGGATTTTACGACGCCCTTGCCTTGGCAGATGGGATCGAGTTTGGCGCGATGGCAGGCGGGTTTGCGGTCAGCTTCGATTGGTTGGGCGCCGGCGCCCCTGGTTCGCAGGTTTTCGAGATCATCAACCCCGCAACATACGAAACCCGCTACACTGGCATAACCGTCCCGGAGCCGGCGACTTTTCTGCCGCTCGGGCTAGCCCTGCTGCTGTGCACTCGCTCAAGGCGGGTAAAACCCGCCCTACAACTGTGATTGCGCCTGAGCTTGTAGGGCGGGTTTTACCCGCCATGCCATGTTAAGAGGGCGGGTGGAACCCGCCCTACGGGGGCTGAAATCGCATTTAGATACCGCGATAGGGCACCAATGCCATATAGCGAGCATACTTGATGGCCAGCTTGACGGCTTCCTGTTCCCTGGTGGTGGTGCCGGCTCGTTTACGCGACATCATCTTGCTGCTGGATGTCATGAACTTGCGCAGCAATTCCACTTCCTTATAGTCGACGATAGGCCCTTTCCATTCCGGGCTGTTGCGTTTTGGGAAGCGTTGGCTTTTCTTGGTGCTGCGGGTCTTCTTGTGCTTATTAAACGCCATGCGTGATTCACCTCAAGTTAATTCCAGGTCAGGCCCGTTTTGCCTCACTCAGAATCCTGTTCCAATCCTCTTGGTCCACGGTCTCCGCTTCGTCGATCAGCATGACGGGGATGCCGTCGCGAATCGGATACCGTCTTCTTGTGGCTGGGTCGGTCGAGTATAGCCACTCGCCCACCTGCACCAGCGGTGCGTGGAACTCGGGGCAAACCAGAGTTGTCAGAAACTCTTTGTCCAATTCAGCCACGATCAACTCCCGGTGAGGCTGCGTACACCAACCTCCTGCCGCCAAACAGAGCCCCGTAATCTAACCGGGCTTCTCCAGAAACGCAACCCCTGCACTACTAACCACGAGAATCCGCCCTACTTGGATTGGTCGCTCTGTGCTCAGAGCATTATGGGCTCTCAGGGGAGGACTCGGGTGGCGCCGGTCGGGAGCACCACTCCATCCACTCTATCTTGTAAGGGTGGAGGCTGGAGGACCAGACCGGGCGCGGTTTGGCCAGGAATGTCCGCTGACGAACGACCTTGCCCTCCAAGGCAATGCTGCACTTGAGCACCGCCTGCCGGGCAATCTCGGCGTAGTCGGCGGCGATCATGGCGAAACAGTTGCCCGAATCCAGATTGTCCCAGAGCACCGGGATCGGGTCGGTGGTGATCAGCCTGCACGACGCCGGGAGCAGGGGCTCTCGAGGGTCCAGACCACGCAGAGGCCAGTTGTCAATAGCGACCCAGCCGTTGAGCCGGGGGAATCGATGCATGCAACGGCGGATCATCTCCTGAGCACGCTGTGGATTGCCGCCGCAGTCAAATTCACGAAGCACCTTGATCCGCGGATAGTGGATCAGACGTTCCATGAAAGCCTCATAACGTTCGCGGGTGTAGTCCAGCTTCTCGTTGGCATGAACCACGGCGATCGTGCCTTTCTGCTTGAGGGCCTCGGCGAGGACGTCTGCCAGCGATTCGCCCAGCAGGGCTTGATCCACGCCACAATGAACCAGGGCCGGTTGGCTTTCGATGGGATGAACCATGGTAACCACCGCAACCCCATCATTGGCAAGACGCTGGAGATGAGGGGCGATGGCTTTGGGGTTGATTACCTGCACGCAGAGCCCGCGCATGCCCTCACGACGCAGTTTCTGGATAAGCTGGGCCTGGGCATGGCTGGAGATCACCGGCGGGGCTACGGTGCGGATGGGCACGTTTCCGATAAAGTTCTGCTGTTGCAGGGCTGATCCGCGAAGCACCAGCCAAAGCGGATCGTTTTGCCCTGCCCCCACCACCGCGATGAAGCCTTTGCCCGCGTCCCGCGTGGGAGTTTCCGCAGGTGAGCAGGTGCCGGTCAGCAGCAAAAGCGTGATGGCAGCCGTCAGGGTGCACACCCGCCTTCCTGGGATCGCGCGGCGGGTGGAACCCGCCCTACTCCGCCCCCGGAGGGGGCATCGGAATATAGCCCAGGGTGAAGCGAAGCGAACCCTGGGTTGGCGTTTCG
>JAGLWJ010000170.1 GCA_023133475.1 Phycisphaerae bacterium
CGGGGCGGAACTGGGGGGGGGCAAAGGCAACCGCTCCGATACCCGGCATAAATGCCGGGCCTAGCGCAAGCCTGCCCTCACGAAACGGTGACCATTTTCCCTTACTATCCGGCAGGGAGGCCGTGAACCCAGGACAATTATCTCAACTGACCACTAGCCCGCATACGGGTTTACTGAATACTTACCTGCAAAAAGCCAGCAGGCAGGATGCCTGCGCTACGAGTCTGGATAACATTGCGCTGTAGCCACAACGGCGGGTAAAACCCGCCCTACAACGGTAAATTAGACGTAATTGCCCTGCATTGTTCCCAAACAACAGGATGTTCGCTATCATGGATGATATTCGTTGTGGTATGCTAAGTCATGCCTTTGGGAGGTGAGAAACGTTCGAGGCCAGAAAAGCAACCATGTATCGCTTATTGACCCTATCAGTGCTTTTTGTTCTTGCGGGAGTCGCGGCGGAGCGGAACGCTTGCGCCCAGATGGCACATGTTCAGGCAACCGGGGAAACCGATCCGATTCCCAGTCTTGGTGATTCCGCGGATGATCCAGCCATCTGGCTTCATCCCACGGACCTGGGGTTGAGCGTCGTGCTGGGGACCGACAAGCGCGCGGGTATGGGCGTCTACAACCTGGATGGAAGTGAAATCCAGTTTATTGCTGAAGGCTGGATGAATAACGTGGACGTTCGCTACAACTTCCCGTTGTCCGGGCGAAACGTGGACCTTGTGGTGACCTCCTGCCGCACTCCCGAAAGCATCGTCATCTACACTATCGACCCACAAACCCGCACCTTGGAGAACATCTCCGCCAGAACTATCCCGGTAGGAGTGTCCGAGGCCTACGGCCTTTGCCTCTACCGCAGTCCCTGGACTTTGAGGTTCTACGCCTTCGTGGTGGACCGGGAGGGGCATCTCGAACAGTGGCGGTTGTTTGACAACGGGGAGGGGAAAGTGGACGCCGTGGTGGTCCGCGCGTTTGACGTCGGCAGCAGAAGCGAGGGCATGGTCGCCGATGACGAACTCGGCTGCCTGTACCTCGCCGAAGAGACCGTGGCGATCTGGAAATATGGAGCCGAGCCTGACGCCTGTACGGCTCGCGTGCTGGTGGACGACGCGGCAACCGGCGGGCATCTGGTGCCGGATATCGAGGGCTTGACACTCTACACCGCCGGCAACCGAACCGGGTATCTGATCGCCGCCAGCCAGGGCGATAGTTCCTTCGTCGTGTACCGACGCGATGGGGCAAACGAGTTCGTCATGAAGTTCAACATCGTGGGTGGCGATGGTGTGGACGGGGTTAACCTGACCGACGGAATCGACGTCGCCAACATTCCACTGGGGCCGCTGTTTCCCAAGGGCCTGCTTGTGGTCCACGACCACGACAACACTCCATTCCGGCAGAATTTCAAGCTGGTTCCGTGGGAGGCGGTGGCAGCCGCCGCCGAACCGCCGTTGATAATCGATACAAACCTGAACTGCCCGATAGCGGGCACCGGCGACTGCACCTCCGATGAGCTGGTGCGTTTGGACGACTTCTGTTCCTTCGTGGAGTGTTTCACCGGCCCGCGTTCATGCTCCCAGATGGGCATGGGTCCTCAATGTACCTGTGCCGACTTTGACTGCGATGCCGATGTGGACCTCCGCGACTTGGCTTTCCTGCAAAACGTGGTTGTGCCGACCGTGAACGGGGACCTCGACGGGGACGGCCAATTTGACCTGACTGACCTGTCCGTATTCACCACCTGCATGGGTGGCCCCTCGGGGATCATGGCTCCACCGGGTTGCACGCTGGGCCAGTTCGGCAGAGCCGACCAGGACGGAGACGAAGATGTCGACTTGAGCGACTTCAACGCCTTTCTAGCAGTGTTCGGGCAGAGGTAGGGCGGGTTTCACCCGCCTTCTTGGCATCGCGCGGCGGGTGAAACCCGCCCTACAACTATGATTACGCCGTTTTCTCAGGTTTTCACGCTCCATTTTTTATGAACGCAGAGACGCAGAGAGCGCAGAGAAGAAGGAAGGGAGTGCACCCA
>JAGLWJ010000171.1 GCA_023133475.1 Phycisphaerae bacterium
CCATTTTCTCCATTCTCCATTCTCCGGGTGACTTGCAATACTTGACTCATCGTGGGATTCTGTAGTTTATGGACGAGGAGCAGCTTAGAGGGCAAATCCGGGACCTGACCGCGTTGTTGGAAGTCTCCAAGCACCTGGGCTCCACCACGGAGTTGGTGCCCCTGCTCCGGCGGGTGGAGACGGCGACGCTGGAAGTGCTTAACTGCGAGCGAGCCACGGTGTTTCTGTACGACGCCGCAAGCGATGTGCTCTATAGCAAGGTGGCTACCGCGGAAAGCGAGATACGCTTTTCCGCGAAACTGGGTGTGGCGGGTGATACCGTGAGAAGCCGCTCCATCGAGAACGTCCCGGAGGCCTACGCCGACCCGCGTTTTAATCCCGAGATCGACAAAAAAACCGGCTACAGAACGCGAAGCATTCTTGCCATTCCGCTGACCGGTTACAGCGGGGAGATTGTGGGAGTTCTGCAATCGCTCAACAAGCGTGGTGGGGTGTTCGACCGGCGGGATGAAGAGGCAGGGATGATTCTGGGTTCGCTGGCGGGGGTTGCGATCCAGCGGCAGATGTTGTTGGACGAGTTCGCCGACAAGCAGCGCTTGCTGCACGACCTGGCGGTCGCCCGCGAAATTCAAAAATCGCTCCTGCCCAAGGGCGACCCGACAGTGGAAGGGTACGACATCGCCGGATGGAATCAACCGGCAGATGAGACGGGTGGAGACTGTTACGATTATGTGTCCTTGCCCGGTGGGGGCATCGGGTTATTGGTGGCGGACGCAACCGGGCATGGGATCGGGCCGGCCTTGATCGTGTCGGAGTGCCGGGCGCTGATTCGAGCGTTGAGTATGGCCACCGATGATCTGTCGATGATTATGTTGCGGGTGAACGAGTTGCTGCTGCAGGATCTCGCTGGGGGGCGGTTTGTGACCGCCTTCTTCGGGGTGCTCGACCCCCACGTGCATGCCATCGAGTACGTCAGCGCCGGTCACGGCCCACTACTGCACTGGGATGCCGAAACTGATCGAGGGGAAGAAATCAACGCCAGCACCATGCCGTTGGCGGTCTGGTCCGAGTTCGATGCGAAACCGGGGGTTCCCATAAAGATGAAACCGGGAGACATCCTGGTCATAATTACCGACGGTTTCTTCGAATGGATAAATCCCGACGCCGAGCAGTTCGGAACCGAGCGTATTTTTGAGATTGTCCGCGCCCACCGAGCCGCACCCGCCCAAGACATCATCCAGCGACTTCATCAGGCGGTAGTGCAGTTTGGCAGAGGAACCGTACAGGCAGACGATCTAACCGTGATAGTGGTGAAGCGGGAATGAGGAATGAGGCAAGAGGAACCCGGAACTCGGTTGGTGGGTTCCACCCACCCTACGTCCGATCCTGTTTTCATGGTTTCCAGGTGCCGCCAAAGGCAGCATCCACACGCTCCCCTGCGGGTCGCCGCTAAACATTGCAGATTTGTCGCCGTTAAATACCCCGGCGCCGTTGTGAGCGCCCACATTCTCAATTCTCAATTCATCACGTTTCCCATCCCCCCATTTTCCATTTTTAATTTTCCATTTGTTTAATTTCCCCCAGAAAGTCCGGCAATTTTTAATTACGCTTTGGATACGGTGGTTGTCGATGTTAGAATAGATCGGTAGTCCAATGAAGATTCTGCCATGTACGTCAGGGAGAAACTATTGGCTGAACCGTATAGCGAACCTCGGGAAACTGTATAGACAGCGTCAAACGACGTACCGGCCCTTAGAGGTTGGCGGTCCGGGCGGCTGGCGGTTGCCCACTTATTGCAGAGGTTCGCCAATATTCACCCAACGGCATTGCGGTGGTTTCTTCGCTATATTGGGCTACCGGAGGCGGGCTTGCCGTTTTAACGGATAAAGCCCGCTTTTTTCGGCGCCCTGCGGTGCCAGGCGAATGTCACTTGCGGTGGAGGCAACAGGCAAATGTAGGGCGGGTTCCACCCGCCATGCAATGCGACAAACGCCGCGCAATGCAACAAAGGCGGGTGAAACCCGCCCTACAACTCTTAAGCATAACCACACCGAGATGTTTAGCGGCGACAAGTCCGCAGCGTTTAGCGGCTCCCCAACGGGGAGCGTGAAAAATGGAGCATGGAGCATGAGGATTGAAGCATGGGAAATGAGGTATTGCAACGCCCACATTTTCCATTTTCAATTTCCCATTTTCAATTTCCCATCCTGCTTCCGGAAGACCCACAAGACCCGCTCCAGCGCCTGGTCAACTGCTCGCAAGCGATAGGGGTATGGATCGAGCACGGTGATCCGATGGCGTCGGGCAGTCTGGACGCCTTCTCGGCGCTCGTCATCGGAAATATCACGGGTCTTGTATGCGACGATGTATCCGCCACGCTTCACCAGATTGTGCGACTGCTCCACGCACTTGCGCAAGCTGCCCACCGCCTTGTAGAGCACTAGATCAAAGCGACGCTGTGGTTTCCATTCGCCCGCCCGGTGCTGCTCGGCGGTCAGGTTGTGCAAGCCCACCCGCGCCGACATATCAGCTACAAAACGCACCTTCTTGCCGGTCGAGTCGATGGCAACCACCTGCCAGTGAGGCCTCATGATGGCCAAGGGAGCCGCCGGGAAACCCGCACCAGTGCCGACATCGAGCACCCGCCGGACTCGGGCACCGGCGTTCTCCACCCAGCCCAGCAAGAACAAAGCATCGGCGAAATGCTTCACCGCCGCCTCGGCTGGATCGGTGATCCGGGTGAGATTGAAGCGCTGGTTGGCTTCGACCACCCCGGCAAAATAAGCATACATCAGACCCACTTGCGCCTCATCCGGTGCGGGAACCCCTGCCCCCAAGGCATCGGCAAGGGCGGAGCGGAAACGGTCTTCATCCGATGTGCTCATGAGGCTATCAGATCGATACGCTCGAACCGGTCCACATCAACCAGGCCCTGGTCGGTAAGCTTCAGCGATCCGATAACCGACAGGCTCAGGAACGACAAAGCCATAAACGGGCGGCGGAGCTTGCATTGGAGCTTGCGGGCGGCATCGTTCACCGCTTGCAGTTGTCGGCTTAACACCTCCGCTGGTTCGTTGCTCATCAGCCCGGCGATGGGCAGGGGCACGTCAGCCAATACCTTCCCGTCCTTGACCACGCAGAACCCGCCACGGATTCTTACGATGTGCACGGCGGCGGTGAACATGTCCGCATCGTTGGTGCCGGCCACCACCAGATTGTGCGAATCATGAGCCACCGAGGAGGCAATCGCCCCACCCTGTAAGCCAAACCCCCGCACGAAACCCAGGCCGACGTTGCCGCTGGCTTGATGCCGCTCGATCACCGCGAGCTTGGCGATGTCCCGGGCGGGATCGGCGCTGATCCGCCCGCCGACCACCGGCATCTCCTCGATGCCGCGCCCGGTGACGATCGAGCCTTCGCGGGCTTCGATAATGTGAGCCGACACGGTATCCGCCTCGCTGCCCACGTCAATCGCCAGATGCTCGGGTTTAAGCCAATGGATGTTCACCGTGCTGCGCACGATGGGTTTATGCGGACTGGGTGCGTCACTCTCGACATACTGCCCGTCCGCCGCCACCAGTTTCCCCATGTGATACACACGCGATACGCGACAATCCTTGAGGTCCTCGAGAACAACAAGCGAAGCCTTGTAACCCGGCGCCACCGCCCCTACCCCACGCAGGCCAAAGTAGCGGGCGGCGGTGAAACCAGCCATCTTGATGGCGAAGATCGGCGGGATGCCTTGGGCAATGGCCCGACGCACCATGTGGTCGATCTGCCCTTCAGCCAGCAGGTCGGTCACGTCCTTGTCATCGGTGACGAAGATGAAACGGTCCACGGTCTCCGGCGTCACCAGCGGAAGCAGGGCGTCCAGGTTCCGGGCTGCCCCACCCTCACGGATCATGATGTACATCCCCAGGCGCAGTTTCTCGCGGGCTTCCTCGGCGGTGCTGCATTCGTGATCGCTCTGCACGCCTGAAGCCACGTAGGCGTTGAGGTCCTTGCCGCTCAACCCCGGGGCATGCCCGTCGATCACCCGGCCGTAAGCCACCTTCAACTTGTCCACCACCTCTTCCACGCGATTGACCACCCCGGGGTAATTCATCACCTCCGCCAGCCCCAGCACCCACTCGTCGGAAAACAACGGCAGCAGGTCTATCGCGCTCAACTCGCCGCCGGAACTTTCAAACTGCGAAGCCGGAACACACGAACTGAGCATCATATACACGTGGATGGGGCAGTATTTACTGCTCGAAAGGATGAAGCGGATGCCCTCAGCCCCCAACACGTTGGCAATCTCATGCGGGTCTGCCACCACCGCCGTGGTGCCGTGGGCAACCACCACCTTGGCGAACTCGAACACGCTGAGCATCGACGATTCGATGTGCACGTGCCCGTCGATGAACCCCGGGCAAATGTATTGCCCCCCCAGATCGACGATCTCCGCGCCTTCGTATTCCCCAATGCCCACGATGGATTCCCCGGCGATTGCAACGTCAGCCTGGAGTATTTCGTTGGAAACGACGTTGACAATGTGCCCATTTCGCAAGACCAACTCGGCAGGCTCGCGCCCGGCGGCGATGTCGATGATTTGTTCGGGTTCCATGTGAGTTCCTTTATGCAGAACCAGGTGCTCTGTTGCCCATGAACTGATAGTTGGGTGGCCCATGGCT
>JAGLWJ010000172.1 GCA_023133475.1 Phycisphaerae bacterium
AGCCCAAGCAGATTTTTCGTCGCTTCCTCAACACCCCGGCTCGTGTTTCGGTATCAAAGGGTGAGGTCCACGTAAGCATCCGCCGCTGTGCTCACCATCCCCTCCTGCTGGCCGGCGGGTGCCTCAAGGCCACGCCGCAGGTGCCCTGGTGGGGGGGAAGGCGCCTCCATCTCGAGGTCCGCTGACGACCGCGGGGCCACGCCGAATTGGGGTGTAATTAGTTTAGGCGAAAATCCAGGCTAGCGCACCGGCGAGACGCCGGTGCCACCGCGCCTGCCCCCACGAAACGTACGCTCTAAGGTTATAAATCCTCAAGAGCCCGGCCAACCAATTCGTAGTAGCAGTTGCGTTTGCGGGGTTGCCAGCCAGCATCAGTGATGAGCCTCCGAATCTCCGCCTCATCCAGGCGGTACGTGGTGCCGGCGGCGGAAACCACGTTCTCCTCCATCATGACCGAGCCCATGTCGTTGGCTCCGAAGAAGAGTGCGAGTTGGCCGATTTTCGGGCCTTGTGTCACCCAACTCGCCTGGATGTTCTCGATGTTGTCCAGGTACACACGGGCCAACGCCAGAGTGTGCAAATACTCATGAGCACCAGCCAGCTTCAAATGCTCACCGTCGGGCAGCCCGGCGTATTCCGGTGGAAATGGTTTCATGCGCCCCAGAAGCGTGTTCTCCGGCTGAAAGGTCCAGAGGATAAAGGCTGTAAAACCGCCCGTCTCGTCCTGCAACTCGCGAATCCGACGGAGGTGCTCGATGCGTTCGGGGATGGTCTCGATGTGCCCGAACATCATCGTGATGCTGGTGCGCATGCCGATCCGATGGGCTTCGCGCATCACCAGCAGGTATTCATCGGTTCGCGTCTTTCCACGGCTGATCTTTTCGCGAACCCGGTCCACCAGTATCTCAGCCCCGCCACCGGGGACCGTGTCCAAACCGGCTTCTTGCAAGCGCAAGAGGGCCTCGCGCACGCTCATGCCAAACCGCTGATGAAAAGCGTAAATCTCCGGCGGGCTGAAAGCGTGCACGTGAATCTCGGGGAAACGCCGCTTGATGAACCGCAGCATGTCCAAGTACCATTGGAACGACAGCCTCTCCGGCGGCACCAGCCCGCCCTGCATCAGAACCTGAGTGCCGCCAATGCCGATCAACTCCTCGATCTTTTGGCTGATCTCCTCGAAGCTGAGCACATAGCCGTCCGCGGCTCCGGGGGCGGCTTTGAAGTTGCAGAAGGCGCACTGGGCAGTGCAAAGGTTCGAGTAGTTGATATTGCGATCGACCACATAGGTGCGATAGGGCTCAGGATGCAATGCCTGCGAAACCTCGAAAGCCCGCCGGCCTAAGTCGTGGATCGAGCAATCGCGGTATAGCTCGAAGGCCTCCGCCTCGCTGATCCGCAACGGCAGTTGCCCGGAGCCTGCCTGTGCTTTCCCCGCGATGGTCATGCGTAAACTAACTCCGGCGAATGCGGCACCAAGCCGTTCTTGCTCGCCATATCGAGGAACAATTCCAGCCCCGCCCGCAGCCGCGGGTCCAACGTGAAAACGAGACGGTGTGTCAGATAGAGCTTGGCTAACTCCACAGGCCAACCCATACCTGGGCCAATGTCTTCGGCGATGCGGTCCAGGTTGGCCAGACCTCGATCCCGGGCCTGGGCAAGCGTCTCAGCCGGCAGAGCAAAATCACGATCACGCCGCCCAGCCCAAACGGCAAACACGAACGGCAGACCGGTGAGCGACTTCCAGGCTCTGCCCAGATCGATCTCGATGTCCAACCCGACCAGCCGGTGGTTGATCACCTTGTCGCCGATAAGCAGGATTGCCTCGCACTGTTCCTGGGGGATGCCCTGGTGGTACGGCATGACAGCCAACTCGGTGCCGTACTTCTCCTGCCAGATCAGCGAAGCCAGCACCACCGAGGTATGTGAATCGCCGTCCACGTGCAGCCGTTGAATCTGATCCGGCGGCACGCGTGAGAACACCCGCACCGTCAGCGTTTCGCCATCGCACCCGATGCAGGCATCGGAGAGGATATGCCATAGACGCGGTGGGCGCACGAAATCGATCACCGGAACCAGGGCGGCATCGACAGCCCCGCGATCGAGCAGCCCGGGCAGTGCGGCGGGAACATCAAAGACCATCTCAACACCACAGTCACCCTCGTCCAGCCCCTCGATCAGGGGGCGCGAGTTGAGAAAGGAAACAACCCCGAGTCGATAGGCAGCAGAGTCCGTCATAGCGTTTCATCTGTTCACCAGGCCGCGTTAGCCAAGCTACCCGCTGAAGCGGCGGTGGAACGCGATACCCACCCCGTCAATAAGCGGAAGGGATTATACGCGATAACTCTCTCGTCTCAACGTAAACATTCAGTAAACCCGTCCAGCCTGTTGTACCGCCGGCATTCTGCCGGCTGGAAGCCGGCGGTACGGTTGTAGGGCGGGTTTCACCCGCCTTCTTGGCATGGGGCGGTTTCTTGACGTGGGACTAATGTAGCGTCACCCCTTGTGGGTGGCGAAAAACAAGGGTG
>JAGLWJ010000173.1 GCA_023133475.1 Phycisphaerae bacterium
GACTAAATCGACAGCCGCTAAAGCGGTGGGCCACCCGCCTGATGCCACAAAATATGGTCACACCCTGCTGCCCGCCGGCGGGTCCTTGACAAACCGCAGCCAGTTGTGCACATTGAACATGTATCGTTCAGATTGCACGGAGAGGCTCCTATGATAGCGCGACACCTGGCCAAAGTGCTCAAGGCCGCCGCCAGAGAATACCCCGTGGTGACGGTTACCGGACCACGCCAGTCGGGCAAGACGACGCTGGTCCGAGCCGCCTTTCCACGGCATCGCTACGGTTCCCTCGAAGACCCTGACCAGCGTGCGTTCGCCATGGAGGACCCGCGGGGATTCCTGGATCAGTTCTCGGGCAAGGTGATCCTCGACGAGGCCCAGCGCGTCCCCGACCTGTTCTCGTACATCCAGGGGATCGTGGATCGGGAGGACCAGCCAGGCCGGTTCATTCTCTCCGGCTCGCAGAACTTTCTGCTCATGCACCGCATCAGTCAGACGCTGGTTGTCGATCCTGGAGGCCGGCTTTGTCGTGTACCTGTTGCGCCCGCACCACCGCAACTTCAACAAACGGTTGGTCAAGTCGCCCAAGCTGTACTTTCTGGATACCGGGCTGCTCTGTTACCTGTTGCGGATTCGCAGCGCCGAGGAATTGGTGACACACGCCGCCCGGGGGCCGATCTTCGAGACGTGGGTCGTTTCCGAAACGCTCAAGAACTACTACAACCGGGGCGTCGAGCCGGACATTTACTTCTGGCGGGATTCAGCCGGACATGAGATCGACCTGCTGATCGACCAAGGGGCGACACAGATTCCCATCGAGGTCAAGTCCGGCCAGACGGTCGCGGGCGATTTCTTCAAGGGCCTCGACTATTGGCGAAGCCTGGCGGGAAAGCCCGACAGCCCTGCGGGACTCGTCTACGGCGGCGACGCCTCATACAAGCGCCGAGGCGTAGCGGCGGTGTCCTGGTCGGATTGGGTGTAACTAGTTAGGACCGACGCAAAAATAACTATGCAGCAAAATGGGACACGGGCTTGATGGGAATCAGTCTTTCACCCAATGCGCTAGTGCCATTTTCGATCAGACTGTTTTGTGTTTCGACGGGTCGCGCTAGGCCCGGCATTTATGCCGGGTGAAAGGGCTGAATGAAGAATCCCCCCCTCAGTTCCGCCCCGCCGCCGAGGGGTGGGGGACTCGCGGTTGTCCCATGACCAAACCTTGCCGAAGCGGCTCATGATGTCAAGAAATTCTTCCTGACACCTTTTCTTCCCCTTTTCTTCCCTGACACCTTTTCTTCCCAAGGCACAGTCCGGCGCGGACAAGACCTGACAGTCACCGTTCGGAAGACAACAGTCACCGTCGGGCACCACGCAATCGAACGAGAAGTCGATCTGGGTTGTGGGCTCATAGGAGAAAAAGTAGGAGACCACGATCCAGTACTTGGTGCCGGCCGTCAGATTCCACACCGAGGTCTGGTCGTCCTCGCAACCGAACTGCGTGAGGTTGTCGCAATCCGCACCGGTCCAGAGCGAGGTCACCGTATCGAGCCCGCTCACCGTAATGGTTGCATCGCAACCCACACTCGGCGTGTAGGTGTACCAGACGCCGTTGTTGGCTTCGCTGTTGGAATAAGTATCACAGCTCGGGTCCACATTGGCATCGTCGGTGGCGTTGGGCACATCGACGCCGAGGTCGCTGTAGGGCGTGGCGGTGATGTCGATGGCATCGGCACAGAAATCGTTGGGCGGGCCGTCCGGGCACGGGGTGATAGTCAGGTCGAACGCCGTGCAGGGATCGTAATACGCATAGGTGTCCACCATCACGTAATACGTGCCAACGGTCAGGTTCAAGCCTTTCAGCACCGCGGCGGGGTTAGGCCAAGGCCACGTCTCGTAGTCCATGCACAGATCGCCAGGCGGGCACACGTCGTCAATCGCCACGCCAAAACGAGCCTCAACATCAGCAGCAGCCACCGTAATGTCCACGCAGACGTCCTCGGTGACCACCAGTTTGTAAATGATGTCCTCACCGCTGTCGTAGGAGCCCAGGCAGGTGTCCTCGTAGTCGTTACCGCGACCGCAGGTCGTGTTCGAATCAGAGTAGCCTTTGCCCAGATCAGCCGGCAGAGTCACGACGATCGACAAAGTACAGTCGTTGCCCTGCTGCGGGCAGGGGTTCGGAATGCAGGTGGTGCCGTAGCCGAGGAAAGCAATACTGCCGACAGCGGCGGCACAGCCGTCCGCATCCATCAGCGAGCAGGAACCATCTTCGAAGCAGCAGGCACCCTGGGCACACGGATCACCGTCACAGGTGGTGTCGTCACCGAGGTAGACACCGCCCTCGATGTCGCACTCGGTTTCGGTCTTCACTTCACACACCCCGGCAATGCTACAGCAGGCCCCCTCGGGATCAGGCACGCAACTGATCGTCAGCACGCCCTCTCCGGCATGGTCCGAGTAACCGCCGACCTCAATCAGGTACTGCTGACTAGCCACCACCTCGAGCTCAATCTGCGACTGCGGGCTGCAAATGCCGCTCGCATCGTCATTTTCAGCCAGACGGGTCCCGAGCGGAGCACAGCCGCAATCGGCATAGATAGCCAGCTTGGTGTCGTAGCTGCTGCCGCACAGGCTGATGGTCGCCGTTCCCGTGCAAGTGGGCGTGTAGCAGTACCAGATGTTCGCGCCGGTGGTGTACTCGCCGATACCGTCGTTTGTCGCACACGTCGTGTCGAATGGGTAGTCCGTCCCCTCACCAATCGCCTCGGCATTGGCGCAAGCATCGTTGGCCGGTAGCGCCGGGCACGCAGTACATGGCTCGCCCTCAAGCCAGCGACACCCACCCAGGGTGTCGAAGCAAGCTTCTTCGGTGGCGTCCTCTACACAACCACCGTCATAGAGGCAGCACGCACCGACCGGGGTCTCCGTGATCGTGATCGTGAAGCTCATGTCGTCCGGGTTCGGCGACCAAGTATCGATCATCAAGTAGTAGTCGCCTGCCGTCAAGCACTGATTGGGAAGCGATAGCTCCGAACCGTACGCGTCATACGCCATGCACGGATTGCCCGGCGGGCAGGCGTTGTCAAGCGCAATTCCGCCGTAGGTGGTGCTCATGTTCGTCACCGTAATGTCCACGCAGACATTCCCGGTGACCACGAGCTTGTAGATAATGTCCGGGCCACTGTCATAGTTGCCCAGGCATGTATCGGAGTAATCGTCCACCATCCCCTGGGTATCGCCATTCGTCGTGTAATCCAGGTCAGCCGGGAAAGTAACCACAAGCGGGTTGTCGCAGTTGTCACCGGGCTGCGGACACGGATTCGGATCGCAGTCCGTCCCATCGCCCCAGTAAATACCCTCGGCGGTCTCACAAGCGCCCGGAGTGAGCAACTGGCAGCTACCGTCGTCGAAGCAGCAAGCCCCCACGCACGGGTTCGGATCGCAAGTGCTCAGATGACCTTTGTACACGCCACCATCGGCGGTGCAATCTTCCTCGATCATGCCGTTCGAGCAAATATCGTCGAAGCAGCAGGCACCGATGTTGCACGGGTTCGGATCGCAGCCGGTATCGTCGCCAAGATAGACGCCGCCCACACCTTCGCACTCCAACTCAGTCATGATCGAGCACGCACCATCCTGACAGCACACACCGGTCGCACAGATCTGCACGGTCAGCTCGAACGACGGGATGCACTCCTCACCAGCCGGATTGGTGTCAACCATGATGTAGTAGACACCCGCAGTCAAGTTCAGGTCCTCGATCGAGTAAGGATCGCCGGTTCCATCACCCCATTGCACCGCTTCGCAGTTCACGTACCCATGCTCGAGCGGGCACATCCCATCAACCGCGAAACCGGTGTAAGCCGTACCGTGCGGATCAAGCGTAAGCTTGAAGCACGCATCCGAATTGACAGTCCACTCATAGATGATGTCCTCACCACCATCGTAGGATTCAAGGCAGGTGTCGTTGTAGTCGTCGGTCCGCCCACAGGTGTAGTTGGAATCGACGAACACATCAGCGACCACCAGCGGCATATCGCAGTTGTCACCGATCTGCGGGCACGGGTTTGGGGTGCAGTTGGTCATATCGCCAAGATAGTCCCCACCGGCGGTCTTGCAACCGTTCGAGTCGAGCAACTCACAGTCACCGTTATCGAAGCAGCACGCACCGATTCCAGGGTTGAAACAGAGCTGGAAGAAGGCGAAGTCTTTCATATCCAAATCGCCGTCACCGTCGGTATCCAACATGCACAGGCACTCGGAGCTCGCCGAGCCGCCCGGACCGGTCAGGCAACTCACCAGTGTGGTCAGATCGTCCAGGTCGGTGTAGCCGTCGCCGTTGTTGTCACCGCAGGGCTCACACTCGTCGGGAATGTGGTTGCTGTTGCAATCCTCGCTCTGCCCGCAGCCCGGTACATCGCAAGGACCGTCTGGTGGCCCGCAGTCGACATCGCACCAGTCAGGGATGCCGTTCGTGTTGCAATCGGTTCCCCCTAGCAGCGTTTGCACTCCACCTCCAAAGAAGTCGTCTTCAGAAATCTGCATGAAGGAGTCGCCATCAAAGCGCCAGACCTCGGCCTGCCCATCGCCGCTATAATACCCATCCGGCAGGCCCAATCCTATGTATAAATAATGGTCCCCTTGGGCCACAAGGGCAGAGACACCCTCGTTTTCTACTGTCGTGGGCCACGTCCTGACCACGTTCCAGTCGATTCCATCGTAGGCCCAAAGCTTGGCACCTTCAGGGCCGGAAGTACCACCGCTCCCGATGTAAAGCTTGCCCTGAAAGGTCTCCAACGCCCAATTGTTGGCCCCCGTAGAATAGATCTCCACAAACCTCGGATGGTCACAATCCAAGTTCTCTTCCGTTCGGTATACTGGGCCTGACCCGGCCCATGCTCCGGCGTACAGGTCACCTGCAAAGTCGGCGAAGTCCCAGATGCAACTTCCGCCATAGTCATCGAGAAAGACGAGGCCATCGACCAAGTTGAAGCGCCAAAAGGCATCCGTATTTAGTTCACCTAGGAATAGCTCTGGCTCCCCACAGACGGACGACACATACCCCGCCCAGAAACCAGTATTGGAACGTCCCTTTGGAATGTTATCCCAGTCAGTTCCGTCGCACGTCACACAAGAGTAAAGGTTGTTGCTATTGGTGGCGGCGTACAAATGCCCCTGATAAACCTCCAGGACCATCACGGAGTTATCGAGCGTACCGACCTGCGTCCAGACTGTTCCACCTTCATATCGCCAAACCTGCCCTTCACCACCGCCGCCACCAGAACCGGTGGCTGTTTGCACACCCGCATAAAGCTGCCCCTTGAAGTCGGCTAGATCCATCACCGCAGCAGCACCGCCAAGACCCTCAGGCGGGGTTAGCTCGATCCAGTCTGTGCCCCCGGCGTAGCGATAGACCCTGCCCGGATGCCCTGTACCCCCACCCTGAGTTCCGGCAAACACTTGTCCCAAGGCACAGGCCTGGCCGATGATCATCCCACCTGTCAGTGCCAGTGCGATCATACTTGTCTTCAATACCTTCCTCCCTTGGTTTCCCCCCGGAAACGCAGAATTGACGAAGTTAGCGGAATTGTTTCTTTCCATCACGATCTCCTTTTTCAATTATGTTTCAGCCCCAATCTCATACCTTTGGCAGTGGCTGGGGGCACAAACCACTGCTTGTCGGGCGGGATGGTCCACACTTGCGTGGGCTTACTCCACCGCCGGGCATCGCGCCGGTCCCGCGCTGTGCAAAGGCGATGCTCAAGGTAATGCGTCCCAGACAGTAACGTCGGAACCAGGAACACAAACTGCAACCCTGGCGTGCCAGGATTCACCTGCACCGCCGAGGCTTTCGGGCACAACATCACCCTCCGATTCACAATCCCAGTATCGTGGTAGCCGGGATTTGTGGTGGCCTGCAATGGAGTGTTCCGCCGCCCCCGTTGGGGGCTGGGAACTCTGTTGTCAGCTTACCCAGGGCTCGCTTCGCTTCGCCCTGGGCTTTATTCCGTCGCCGCTCCGCGGCTGCTGGAACCACTTGAGCAAGATGGCCTTGCGCTGTAGTGTTAATCCGCACCGCGATCCGCCCCATCCCTCGTCTGCTGTGTCAGGTTTTCAGCCTGACCTACTCAGCCGACTGAGTGAGGATCGCTCGCAAAAGCACTTTGGGCTACCGCAGCAAGCACTGCGGGAAAAGCCGGTTTTGTACAGTAGAGATATAATCTGCTTTTGCACCTCCTCAGATTACTGATCGCAGCCTGCGATCAAAACAGTCTTTCAGCGACGACGTTCGTTGCTGTCTCTGTTCTCCTGGCCAGGAGTGACGGTGATCTTCCCGTCCACTAACTGTTCGCCATCGGCGGACGTATGATTACACCACGCCGCAGTTTTTTTTGTTCCAGCTTTCGCAAGGGAGGTTTTGCCCGGCTTACTCGTTGGACCTGTTGCCTGTTGCTCTCCAGGATTTGGATCCGAGTAAGCATCCACACTTTTCCCCCTCTGCTTGCGATCGAATCTGTACGTCCAACCCGTCTGGGAGAGGTTGGCTCTTAGCCGCGTTGCGAACGCAATTAAGCTAACATGTTACTACGATATTATCGGGCGTGTGGCAGAAAGTCAAACTCGAATCGAAAAAATCTGTTGCACGTGAAGAGGAATTGGTGCGTCCGGGATGCACCCTACAGATGGTTGGGTGGCCCATGGCT
>JAGLWJ010000174.1 GCA_023133475.1 Phycisphaerae bacterium
CGCGGAGCGAGGTGGAACCCACCAACCGGTGCGGCGGGTTTTACCCGCCTCCTTGGCATGAGGCGGTTTCTTGACGTGGGACGGCGGGTAAAACCCGCCCTACGCTGCTAAAAAGGTTATTCGTTCATAGTGACCAGTTCGTTGAGTTTGCGGAGAGCCTCTCCCTCGATCTGGCGGACTCGTTCGCGGGTAAGGCCGATGCGTTTGCCGATGTCCTTGAGGGTCATGGCTTCGCCGTCGTCGAGCCCGAATCGCATCCGCAGGATGGTGGCTTCTCGCTCGTCGATCTGGTCCAGAAACCGTTGGAGCATGGTGGACTCTGACTCGGAGAACATGGCGGCGTCGGGCTGGGGCGTTTTTTCATCCGCCAACAGGTCAGAGAGGGAGAATCCGCTTTCCGGCTCAGCCGATTGGGTCGGCGAGGTGAAGGCACTGACCGCCCGGCGGATGATGCGGACCTTGCGCTCGGGCAAGTTCATGAAGTCAGCCAGTTCGGAAATAGAAGGGGTGTGGTCTTGTTTCTCGATAAACTCGTCGTGTGCCTGGCGCCACTTGGCAATCATCTCCACCATATAGGCAGGGATGTGAATCGGCTGCACGCCGTTGATCAGACTGCGTTTGATGGACTGTTTGATCCACCAGGAGGCATAGGTGCTAAAGCGTGTTCCCTGGTTGGGGTCGAACCCCTCGACGGCGCGGAGCAGCCCGAGGTTGCCCTCCTCGATAAGATCGCCCAGCAGCATACCACCCCTTTTGGAATACTTCTTGGCGATATTGACCACCAGGCGGAGGTTGGCGCTGACCATCTCTTCGCGGGCCTGGCTGGACTCCTGCTCGGCGCACTCCTTCTCCTGCAAGGTGCACTCTTTTGCCTTAAACTTCTTCGCCAGGCTCAAAGCGTACTGAATCTTCTCCGCCAGGCGCTTCTCGTCTTCGGCAGACAGCAACGGAGCCTTGTTGATCTGCTTCAGGTATATTCGTAAATCACTGTCGATTGCGATTGCCAAGTCTCCAGTGCGCCAAAGATACCAAATCTACGCCTTTTATCGTCGGGGCAAGGAAGTGCCTTCAACCCAAAGACCACGACTGCTCACAATATCCCCTGTCCGGATATCATAGTATCATAACCGCTCCATTACGGTCGCGGCACTGAAATGTCAACAATAATGTTGACGACCCACTTGACCATAGCGATAATCTAACAGGGGAGAAGAATATAGGCCTTGTCCACGCGGCCCCCAGAAGGTGAATATGAGACTGGCGGTGTGGAGTGGTGGTTGAGGGGGGTTGAAATGTGCGGTTGTGTAAGCTATTATCTGTCAAGTGGATAGGGTTTCACAAGGGTAGGCTTGCGTAACCGGCGGATTTAGGCCGCGACAAACTGCGTGGGGGGCGCACAGAGCGTTACGCTCATGGTTAAATACTTTTCCGGCGATGTGGCTCAACTTGCTCACCAGCTCACGCTGGCTCCGCGACGTTTGCGCTTGCGGCAGTTGGAGGGTATCGAGACGTTGCTGGGCATGATCGATCATGAGGTGGCGTATCCCTACGACCTGGTCTGCTACACTATCACCGGGTATCGCCCACGTGGGCAGGATCAAAGAGGGGCTATCCCGGGGCAAGCCCTGATCGCCGATCTGACCGGCATGGCGGACCAGCTCAGCCGCAAGGCCAAACTGACCACTGCCGAGCTGGCCGATTCTTATCAAACCCATGAGGAGTTGGCTGACAAGCTCGCGGTCAGCACGAAGACGATTCGCCGGTGGCGGAAGCGGGGGTTGATGGGCATCCGGGCGGTCTTCGACGACGGCGTGGGGCGAACGGTTTTCCTACAAAAGACCGTGGATCGCTTCGTAAAGAACAACGCCGATCTGGTGCAGCGTGGGGCGGCTTTCAAGCAGCTTTCCGCCGCCGAAAAGGCTCAAATCGTGGACCTGGCTCGGGAGATGCTAAGCCACCGTCGCATGAAGCTGTACATGGTGGCACGCGAGATAGCGGAGAAGACCGGGCGTGCCGTCGAGACTGTCCGCTACACCCTGCGGCGTTTCGACCAGAGCCGACCGGCCGAGGCGTTGTTCGACCGTGACGGGCAACCACTGCTTTCCAGGCGTCATCGTGCGATTTCGAGATGTCATCGGGCTGGTGACTCACCCGGGGAGA
>JAGLWJ010000175.1 GCA_023133475.1 Phycisphaerae bacterium
GTATTGGAGTGGTTGCCTTTGCCCCCCCGTTCCGCCTTCTCACCCGGCATAAATGCCGGGCCTAGCGCAAGCACGACCGATCATGTTGCGGTTTTCCGGGCTGCCACGAGGCATTCAGCCTGCCATTGCGAAACATGGTGGAAAATCACAGCCGTCGGTTTGATCGGCGGGATTGAGGTGCCTAGCATATCACAACGCTGCATCAAACCCGCCCGTGGGGGAGAGCACACCGGCGGTGGCAGCATTAACAAATTGAAGGCTTCACGGATAACAGCGTCTCAAAGGGAAGACGAGAGGAGAGAGAGTATGCCGTCCAGTATACGTCGGGTTTGTGTTTTGGGCATTGTGAGTGTCGCGGTCCTGTCATCGGCGGGATGGGCTGCGACGGGTTCTGCCGCCATCATCGCAAATAATCATGATACCATCCACGCCGCAGTCGAGGACGGCGTATACTTGTCACTCATCGGGAGCAATAGCCGCGACGAGCACGTGGGTCTAACCGCCCGGGTTCCTGAGCCATCTGCGACGGCTCTTATGGTTGTGGGGGCGATTGCAGCTTTGCAAAGAGCCCGGCGGATTCGGGTCAAGGTATGTTTTGCAGGAGGGAGGAGGAGATAGTTGCTCTCCGTGCCGTCGGCCGGCCGGCGCCGGTCGAACGCACGTGGTGATACGGAATGCTCTCTCTATCACCTGATCCGGCGGAGTCGGATCAACGAGGAAGAGTGGCGAAGTTCGTCCTCTTCCTCGTTTTTTTGCGCCTCGGCAAATAGGACTGTAGGGCGGGTTTTACCCGCCTTCTTGGCATGGGGCGGTTTCTTGACGTGGGACGGCGGGTAGAACCCACCCTACTTGGCATCGCGCCACACCACCCATAGAATGCAGCCAAAGTTGGATTATTTCACTGTTGGGAGTTGGCGATGCAACCCAAGATTGGCATTATTGGTGGCACCGGGCTGGGTGACGCACTTTTCGGGCGCGAGCAGGGGCGGCGGATCGAGGTGGATACGCCGTTCGGGCGCCCAAGCTCAGCCTTGGCCCAGGCGGACTGGAACGGGGTCGAGGTGGTCTTCCTGAACCGCCACGGCGAAGGGCATGTGCACAATCCGTCGAGCGTGCCCTATCGGGCCAATATCTTCGCGATGAAGAAAATGGGCGTGACCACCATCCTGGCCAGCGGAGCCACCGGTAGTCTGCGCGACGAGATCGAGCCGGGTCATCTGGTGATCTGCGACCAGGTGATCGACAAGACCCACCGGCGGGCGAACACTTTTTTCGATTCCGGGTTGGCTGTTCATGTCGAGATGGCGGAGCCTTTTTGCGAGCGCGTGCGGAAGGTGCTGATGGAGGTTTCCGCGGGGATGCGGACGGTGGTGCACCACAGCGGCACTTACGTCTGCATGGAAGGCCCGCAATTTTCCACCTGGGCAGAGTCCAATATGCACCGCGGGTGGGGCGGTGATTTGATCGGCATGACGGTCATGCCCGAAGCCAGGCTGGCGCGTGAGGCTCAGATGTGTTACGCGCTGATTGCTTTGCCGACCGATTATGACTGCTGGCGGCGCAGCAAACCGGCGGCAGACAAGGGGGGTTTGCTCAAAGAGATCATCGCCAACCTGAACCGGGCCGGCGAAGCAGCCATCGAGTTGATCAAAGCAGCCATCCCCGCTCTGGCAAGCCACCCGCCATGCCCGTGTCACCAGGCCCTGGAGCTGGCCATCTGGAGCGACAAGTCCAAGGTGGACCCCGAGGTGGTCAAGCGGCTGGACCTGTTGATAGGTCGATATTTTGCCTGAACGAGGCGAGAAAGTCTGGGCAATCGCATCTAATTCACCGCGGAGCACGCAGAGCACGCAGAGAGTTGCCGGGTGCCATGCCCACGCTTG
>JAGLWJ010000176.1 GCA_023133475.1 Phycisphaerae bacterium
GGGTTCCACCTCGCTCCGCGAGGTTCCACCCACCCTACTGATAGCTCTCTACCACTGCTCGCGGCGTTGGCCTCCGCCGCCACCGGTGTGTGGGGTGCGCGGACGGGCTTCATTGACAGTCAGTGTTCGGCCGTCATACTCTTGGCCGTTCAGTGCTTCAATTGCCGAGTGGGCTTCGTTATCGTTGGCCATCTCGATGAAACCAAAACCACGCGACCGCCCGGTCTCACGATCGGTGATGACAGCCACATTATCGACTTCTCCATGCTGGGCGAACAAATCGCGCAAAGTGTCCTCGGTGGACTGAAAGCTAAGGTTCCCAACATAAATCCTAAGCATGAATCAATTCTCCTGCGGTGCGAGCTAACCCGAATCAAACAGAAACTCTCATCCCGTCACGCTAACGGGTGACCAAAAAGCTACCAGCGTATCGAGCCGATGACAACCCCAAATAAATTGGAGATGCTCCCCCTGACTTTTTTGGTGGTAACGCCTTTCAAAAACAACTCAGGTATGATAGAAGCAGGACACTCGACGGTTGCCTGATGGGTCGGTTGGGCAGATACGCGAGACGTTGGTCTCGTATGCCGTTGATGTGCGCATGGGGTGCAAAATGTCACAAACCATCACCGGAACTTTGGAACTGCTCACCAACGGAGGCGGACACCTGCGTATGGCAGAGATGAACTATCGCACACGTCCAAACGACGTATTCGTCGACCCCAACCTCTGCCGTTCTTTGCGGCTTCGCGGTGGGGAAACCATCATCGGCACCACCCAGGTGCCCACCGCCAAGGGCAAAAAGGGGCGCCCACCAACCCCGCTACTGGCGGAGGTCAACTCCATAAACGGGCAAAGCGTGGGCGATCACATCGAAGCCGTTCCCTTGGAGGAACTCACCGCGATCGATCCGCACCACCCCATACGTCTGGAAACACCCGATGGGTCTGAATCCATGCGCATCATCGATTTGCTGACGCCGATCGGCTTTGGCCAGCGTGGGTTGATCGTAGCCCCACCGCGGACCGGTAAAACCATCCTGCTCCAGCAGATGGCTCACGGGTTGGCCGCCAACCACCCCGACGCTTACTTGATGGTCCTGCTGATCGACGAGAGGCCTGAGGAGGTCACCGAGATGCGCCGCACCATTCACGGCGAGGTGGTGGCCAGCAGCAACGATAGCGACGCCCAAAACCATGCCCGCATCGCCCGGTTGATGATCGCAAAGGCCAAACGCATGGTCGAAGCCGGCCAGGACGTGGTGATCTTTTTGGATTCGCTCACCCGTTTGGGGCGGGCATTTAACACCGTTGTTCGCGGGGGCGGGCGCACCATGTCTGGTGGGCTGGACTCGCGGGCACTGATTGAACCCAAAGCCATCTTCGGGGCTGCCCGCAAGATCGAAAACGGCGGGTCGCTGACCATTGTTGCTTCTGCCCTGATCGACACCGGCAGCCGCATGGACCAGGTCATTTTCAACGAGTTCAAAGGCACGGGCAACATGGAGATCATGTTATCGCGGGAGATGGCCAACCTGCGTCTTTGGCCTGCCATTGACCTCGAGGCTTCGGGCACGCGCAAGGAGGAAAAGCTGCTCACTCCTCAGCAATACGCAGCGGCAAACCACTTGCGCCGCACCCTGTACGGGAAGGGGTCAGCCCGCTCCATGGAACTGCTGCTCGAGTCTCTCCGCCGGCATCCAAACAACACCGCTTTCGTCGCCAGTCTCGCCAAATAGGAAGAAATGGAAAATTGAAAATTGAAAATTGAAAATGAGGGGATGGGAAACGTAATCGCGGCAACCACACCGGGGTGTTTAGCGACGACAAATCCGTAGCGTTTAGCGGCGACCCGCAGGGGAGCGCGGAGAATGGAGAGTTCCTCATTTCCCATTTTCCATTTCCCATTTTCCATTTTCCATTTTCAGTTGGTACGGTTCTTGCGTGAACAGCGTTTCTAACTTCGCTACCTCGCGTGCCCAGTTGTGTTCGCGGGCGACGATCTGCCGCAAAGCTCGTCCGCGACGGCGGCACCGCTCGACGTCGCCCAGCAGGAGATTGACGGATGTGGCAAAATCGTCGGCAGTGCCCGCGATGACCAGGTGCCTGGTGTCCCGCTCCGAGAGACCGGCGGCAGCCATTGGCGTGAGAACCACCGGGCGAGCGGCGGCCATGGCTTCGAGAACCTTGTTCTGAACACCACGCCCCAAACGCATCGGAGCAACACTCACCTGCCAGGTTCTCAGCGATTCTATCACATGAACCACCTCGCCAACCACCTCGACACCCCGACGACGAGCCAGGCGACGCACCGCCGCAGTCGGGCGTCGGCCCACTATCTGGAACCTGGCACCGGGATGCTCCGCCAACACTGCCGGCCAAATCCGGTCGGCAAACCAGGTCACCGCATCCACATTGGGCGTATAGTCCATCGCCCCGACAAACCCGACGATCTTCGATTCCGAAAGGGGCAGATGATGAGCCGAAGGCAACAACACCCCGTTGCCAACCACTGTCACCCGATCATCATCGTCAGCCTCCGCCAGATCGGCTTTCTCCACCGCACTGATTAGTATGGCGTGGTCGAACCGTTCGAGCCAATCCCGCTCACATAAACCCAGACGTCGCCCCTCCACCCGGCACAGCAGCGAGCGTGGGAAGCCTTTTTGCTCTGCAAATGAGAGCCATTTCCGGCTGTCCAGATCGCAAAAGTCCAGGATTTTCACCCTGGTGGTCAGCGGCAGGGCATAATCCGCCACGCCCGAGCTGAAAACCAGCACGACATCAAACTGAACCGTATCCACCCAGTGTGCCAGTTTCCGGGTCATCCGCTTGTCACGATAAAAGGCCTGCGTAACCGTTCCACCACCCAGCAAGGCGAACAATCCTCTTACGGCAGCCCAGGTGCGATTGAGCGGGAGCACATATACATCACGGCACCACCGGCGCAAAAGTGCGGCGTAAACCTGATCGCGCGGATCATCGGCAAAGGCGGCACACCATATCTCGTGACGCTCCGACAACACTTTGATCTGGTTGAACGAGCGCAGCTTGTCCCCCTTGTTCGGCGGATAGGGTATGCGATGGGCAATGTAAAGAATCTTCACGAATATCGCCCTCAGCCCGGGATGTGCCCGGACAACCACGCACCCAACGGGCGGGTCAACGCCATCGGCAAGTGAGGCCAAACACGACGGGCCAAACCGAACCGCCATCCCGTGGGGGTCAAATCCACCGCTTTGCCGCCGCGGCACGCCAGATGCTGGTAGCCCAACGGGATCATCTCGAACCCGTGAAAACGCTTGAAATTGCAACAGCCGGTGTTGTCGCGCCGGGATCGCCCGAAATCAAAGGTACGATATCCCTGCCGCACCGCCCACTGCATCACCTTTAAGTACAGAAAGTTGCTCACGTTCGTGAAAAGATAAGCATGATCCAGCCCCACAAAGTAGGGCATCACCGTCTTGTTGAGGGTGAGGGTCAAAAGTCCGCCGATGGCCTGCCCCCGGTAATACACCACCGATGCAAGGGTCCGGTCGGGGGCGCATTCGACCAATGATTCGAAGAAGCGATAGGGGTAGTTGATCGAAGCCAGTCGCCTCATGCCGGCACTGTACAACCGCCATAGCACCGGCAAGAGGTGATGGCCTGACTCGATGGTCAGCCCATATTTGTGCTCACCGTTGCGTGCCGCCGCTCGGGCCTTGCGAGGCAACCACGCGAGCACCTCCTCCGGTTTTTGGGGTAATTCCCGTCGAAAGGTGACGTAGCGGTTGTTTGGTTCAAAACCCTCGAATCCCGGGTGCATCGAGCGGAGGTGCACGGTGGCCACCCTCAAGCGGCCCACTTCCCGCATGAGCGCCTCGCGTAAAGCCAGGCGTGCGGCTGAGTCTTCGGCGATTACGCCCCCGTATACACCATACGGCACGCTCACCAGCATTCGGCCGCCAAACAGGCTCCGCACCAGAAACAGCGGCAGGGCACCGACGATTTTGCCACTGGCTCTGGCTTGCAGATAGATCGGTTCGTGCCCGAAGACCGTTTGCACCGCGGTCATCCAGGCGGTGGTGTGAAACCAGGTTCCGTCGGCGGCTGATGTGACGTAGGCATCCCACTGAGCCAGGGCGGCGTGATCTGCCCTTGCCAATACTGATACAGCCACGGATGACCGGTATCTCTGCGGGGAGTTTGCTGCATCGGGTCCAGGTTGGATCGGGCTTGCGGCAATACTCATAGCCGTATTATCGGCAACCAATCGCCTCAGACGTAGGGCGGGTTTCACCCGCC
>JAGLWJ010000177.1 GCA_023133475.1 Phycisphaerae bacterium
GCCGGCGGTACGGTGGTGTCAGGCGGTGTGAGAAATGCAGGTTAGCCCTGGGGAACATGAATCGCGTCAGGATTCGCGTCCCCCACCGCTAAAGCGATGGGTCACCCGCCCTGTTGCCTGTTGCCTGTTGCCTGTGGTAATCTATGATTCGAACCATGACCTGGATCGTCAACATCGCGTACTTATTGGCGAGCGTATTCTATCTGCCGATTTTGCTCTACCAGATGGTGGTGCAAAAGAAGAACCGCCGCGGGTGGAGGCAGCGTTTCGGGCATATCCACTTGCCTCTCACCACCAAACGGCGTATCTGGATGCACGCGGTCTCGCTGGGCGAAGTGAACTGCACCCCGGCTCTCGTCCGCGATCTGGCTTCGGCGGTGCTCGATGCGGAAGTTGTGGTTTCCACCACCACCGATACCGGATATGCCAGAGCCTGCCAATTGTACACCCCCCAGCGTGTGTTTCGTTATCCGCTGGACCTCAGTTGGATGGTCGGGCGCGCTCTCGACCGGATTCGCCCCGCACTAATCGTGCTGGTGGAGTTGGAGGTTTGGCCTAACTTGGTTCACCAGGCCTATCGCCGCGGTATCCCGGTGGCGGTGATCAATGGCCGGCTGACCGAACGGAGTGCCCGGCGGCTGGCTCGGGCTGGAAGGCTCACTCGCGGGATGTTTTCCCGACTAGACTGGGTAGGGGCACAAGACCAGGCGATTGCCGAGCGGTTTGGAGATCTGGGCACCGCAGCCGATCGCATCGAGATCACCGGTTCACTCAAATGGGACACGGCAGAGGTGCTCGATTCGGTTCCCGGTGCCGACGCTCTGGTCGAGGCAATGGCCATCCCGCGTGATAAGGCTTTGTGGGTTTGCGGCAGCACCGGCCCTGGCGAGGAGGCTCTAATTCTCGATGCCTACCAAAAGCTCTCGGCGGGCGAGGCCCCCGCAGTCTCCCTGGCCATCGTTCCGCGCAAGCCGGAGCGCTTCGACGAAGTCGCCACTTTAATCCGCAGCCGCGGGTTCGACTGCATCCGGCGGAGCGAACGCCCGGATGGATCAGCCGCCCCCCTTGCCGCATCGTCTGCAAGCATATTCCTCGGTGACACCATGGGCGAGTTGCGTAAGTTCTATGCCCTCGCCCGTGTGGTCTTTGTGGGGCGTTCGTTGGTGCCGATGGGCGGTTCGGACCCCATGGAGGTAGCTGCTCTGGCCAAACCGGTAATCGTCGGACCACACATGGGCAACTTCCAATTGCCCGTAGGCCGTTTGGAGGGCCGGAATGCCATCTGTGTGGTGCGTTCACCCGCGGAGCTGTGCGAGGCCGTCCGCTGCTTCCTACAGAACAAGCCCCTCGCCGACGAGTTCAGCCGCCGGGCTCGACAGGTTGTTCTCGAAAACCAGGGAGCCACCGCTCGGGCCGTCGAGGCTTTGTGCGAACTAATCGACCGGCACCGGAAATAGAACCCTGTAGGGCGGGTTTTACCCGCCTTCTTGGCATGGGACGGTTTCCTGGTGTGGGACGGCGGGTAGAACCCGCCCTACAGACTGCTTTACCAGCGTTCGCAGATACTCTTGCCCTGCATGAACAACTGAAGGTAATCGCGCCCGCCGGCTTTGGAGTCGGTGCCGGACAGGTTGAATCCGCCGAACGGCTGAATGTCCACCAGTGCCCCGGTGCACTTGCGGTTGAAGTACAGGTTGCCCACGTGGAACTCGTGGCGTGCCCGCTCCAGACGCATACGGTCGTTGGAGTACAAGGCACCGGTAAGACCGTAAATGGTGCCGTTGGCAATCGCCAGCCCATCGTCGAAGTCGTGAGCTTTGATCACCGCCAGCACCGGCCCGAAAATCTCTTCCTGGGCAATTCGGGCGTTGCGGTCGATGTCTTTGATGATCGTCGGGGGGATGAAGTGCCCGCCACCGGGTACCTGCCCACCGCCCAGCACCATTTGGCCTTCCTGCTTGCCGATCTCGATGTACTCGTTGATCTTCTTGTAGGCGGGCTCGTCGATCACCGCACTCATGCAGAGGTTCTCCGGGGAAGTGGTATTGCCCACGCTGATCATCTTGGCCCGATCCACCACTCGGTCGATCAGGTCGTTATAGATGTCCTGGTGGGCGATCAGCCGCGAACAGGCAGAGCACTTCTGACCCTGGAACCCGAACGCAGCAGCCACAATGCCGTCCGCCGCCGCATCGAGGTCCGCCGTCTCGTCCACCACGATGCAATCCTTACCGCCCATCTCCAACACGGTGCGCTTAAGCCAGACCTGGCCCTTGTGCACCTTGGCAGCCTTCTCGAATATCCCCAGCCCCACTTCCATCGATCCGGTGAAGGCAATCAGGCGGGTTTGGGGGTGCTCGACGATGGTGTCGCCGATGGCGGCTCCACTGCCCGGAACAAAGTTCAGCACGCCGTCGGGCAAGCCCGCCTCAACCATTATCTCGGCGAACTTGGCTCCGATGATCGGGGCGGTGCTGGCTGGCTTGAGCACCACGGTGTTGCCGGTGACGATGGCAGCCGAGGTCATCCCCGCCAGAATCGCCAGCGGGAAGTTCCACGGGGGAATGATCACACACACACCCAGCGGAACGTAGCGATACTCGTTTTCCTCGCCATCGTAGGGGGTAACCGGCTGCCCTCCGGACAGCCGGACCATCTCGCGGCCGTAGAAGTCGAGGAAGTCGATAGCTTCACAGACACCGGCGTAGGCTTCGATCCAGCTCTTGCTCACCTCGAAGCACATCCAGGCGGAGAGTTCATAGAGGCGTCGTCGCATGATGGCGGCGGCTTTGATCAGGATGCGGGCGCGGGTCTCGGGGTCGGTGCGGCTCCACCACTTGAAGTTCTCCGCGGCGGTTTTGACCGCTTTGTCCGCCTGGTCGGCGTTGGCTTTGGATACCATCCCCACCACCTGTTTGTAGGCTGCGGGGCACACCGACTTGATCTTGTCTGAGGTGATGATCTCCTCTCCGCCGATCCGTAGCGGGTACTCGCGGGCCAATTGGCCGGCTACCATGTCGATAGCCGCGAGCATGTTGCGTTTGGGAGTCTCTTGTGAGAAGTCAACGTAGGGTTCGGTTCTGTAGGGAGTGAACATGGCAGGCTCCAAATCTAACGGGCACTAGGGCTTATCTCTTACAATCGGGCGATTCGGCGTAAACATTCAGTGAACCCATGGCAGGTTCGGATCAACTACCGAGCGCAGGGCCACGCAAGCGTGGTCAGGGCG
>JAGLWJ010000178.1 GCA_023133475.1 Phycisphaerae bacterium
CCGACCTACGGGGGCTTGTTGCCTCGTTGCCTTTACACCACGGGCTTACTGAAGGTTTACGTTTCCCATCAGCGGTGTAGAGTTGCAACCTGCGCCAAGCCGGCGGGTAAGAGCAGCAAGGAGTGCCTGAATACATGAACGATCAAACCACAACCTGCACCAATGAGATGGAAACCCTGTTGCTCGAAATGATCAGCCGTCAGGCGTCCGATCTGCACATTGTGCCCGGTTATCGGGCAAGCTTTCGGATACACGGCGAGGTCGCCGAGTACGGGGATCGCCGGCTTGACACCGCATCAGCCTGCCACATGATCGAGTCCGTGTTGCCCGAGCAGGCCCGCGAGCACCTCCATCACCATAAGAACGCCGATTGCTCCCTGACCTTGCCCACCAGTGAGGGTCTGGAGCGCTATCGGGCCAGCGTGTTCTATTCACGCGGGCAGCTTGCCGCCTGCTTCCGGCACATCCCCAGCCGCATACCGGACTTTGATTGGATGAGCTTTCCGCGTGGGTTGGCTGAACGCATGATTCGGCAGGTTAACGGTTTGATTATCGTCACCGGCATCACCGGGTCAGGCAAGAGCACTACCCTGGCGGCTTTGGTCAACCTGCTCAACGAAGCCGGCGGTTATCGCATCATTACCGTCGAGGAGCCCGTCGAGTATCTTTTCCCGCATTGCCCCAACAGCATCGTCACCCAGCGTGAGGTGGGCACGGACGTGGATTCATTCTTCGACGGGCTCAAATATGGGTTGCGGCAGGATCCCGACGTGATGCTGGTCGGTGAAATCCGCGATCGGGACACAGCCCGGATGGCTCTTAGCGCCGCGGAAACCGGGCACCTGGTCCTCACCACCCTTCACACTAAAGACGCCAAGGGAGCGATTACGCGTTTTGTGGACCTTTTCCCGCACGACGCGCAAGACTCCGTCCGCACCCAACTGGCACTGAGCCTGCGTTTTGTGGTCAGCCAACATCTGTTGCGCAACACCGTCCCCGGCGAGAAACGGGTGCTGGCTTTGGAGGTTTTGGTGGTCAACGATCCGGTGCGGGTGGGGATCAAGCTGGGGAAGATCGAGTCCATCGAATCCGCCATTCAAACCGGGGCACGGGACGGCATGATCACTTTGGACGCCAGCTTGCAGCAATTGGTCAAGTCCCACAAGATCGACTCGGGCACCGCCCGCCGCTACGCCAAGCACACGTGAAAAAGGGGACATTCCACTTTTTCATGTCCGGAAACGTTTTTTCCGAGGAGTGCGGTTAAGTTTTGGCGTTGCTGGTTGGCCTTTGCCCGGCGTGTTGCCTATAGTTGTTCGAGAGAGCAAAACGCAAAGCAGGCCTTTAGAGGCCAATGCAGGGGGGGAAAGATGACCAACCAGCAGTTCAACGAGCAGTTGAGCAAGATTCTGGCCAATATCGAAACTCTGCCGGAGTCACGACGCGGGGCATTGCTTGAGATGGCCGAAGAGGCACGGGCTCGTTATCAGCAGATCGGCAAAACCACCGCCAGAGCACGCGAGGCACTGGAAGACTGGCGATTGGTTCAAAAGTACCGTATCTTCGACGCCGAAGCGAGTTTGCGCGAGGCACAGGCCAAACACGACAACACGGACAGACCGTAGGAGTCCGATCAGCCTATCGCGGCAGGTTTTCAACCTGCCCTACTGCTCGGCGCCCACCTCGTCAGCCCCGGCGGATTTCAGGTCCCCGGTCAGAAAATGGATGCGAGTGACCGCAAAGGCAGCATTGGACTTGTTCTTTGCTTCACACTTGAGCACCTCATGGTACAGCTCCAAAGCTCGGGCACGGTCGTGAAGGCGATAATCGTAAACCACCGCCGCCTGGAAACGGGCTGGGTGAGGCGTGTGCGGATCCCAGGTCCACGCCCGCTCGTACCACTTCAGGGCGATTTCCTCCTGGTTCTTGAAGTACTCTTTGTGGATTTCACCGCAATAGAAGGCGGCGTCATCAATCTTGTCACTGGCGGGGAACCGCGTGATCAATTCAGTGAAAGCCCCAAGGGCCTCGACCATCAAGTCCTTGCGGTACAACGCCGGCACCTTATGCCCACCCTGCTTCATCAACTCCAGCCCCTTGGTGTACAAGGCGTCGGCCTGGGGGATCGAATCCGTCGGGCGCAGGGATGAGACGGGTATCTCGGCATCTAACAGGTACTTGAAGGCGTGGATGTGCTCGACGTCTTCAAGCTCATACTCAGCCCATTGTTGTTTGCGATGATAGCCTTTCTGCTTGTAGTAGTCGCGCAGGGTTTCCAGGGAGCGATAATACTTGGCCCGGAGGGTGAGCACCTCCTCGACCAGGTCCACCTCGCGGGCATCCACGATCACAATGTCGGCAACCTCCACCCCTTCGGGTCGTTGTATCGAGGTCACCGGCCCATCAACCTTTTGGCGGTTCTCGAAGAGGGGGTCGGTCTTGCAGCCATATTGACCGGCGAGGAGCACGATGGCGATGGCAACGAGAGCACGGCGTAGACGGAACATCGACCTCTCCTTGGTGTTGGGATTCGTTCATCCTGGACAACCTATCGGGATCCGGATTAGACCCCAGGTGCTCGTGGCCGTCAAGCGAGGGGCGCAGGTTAGCCTGGGACATCATTCGAAGCGGGCCGCCTACACAGTGTAGGGCGGGTTCTACCCGCCATCCCACGTCAAGAAACCGCCCTATGCCAAGAAGGCGGGTGGAACCCGCCCTACAGTTCTACCCGCCGGCTCTTGCCGAAAATGAGAAGTTATTTTTGCGTCGGTGCTTAGGAGATGAGTTCAAATGGGCCTGGTTCAAAGCAGGCGGTTATCAGATAGCCCACCTGACAGGGTAGACTTCGGATGACCCGCCCGGTATTGCGATATGTTTGGCCTCCGATATGGAACCGCAGCTCGATTTGCGCATCGTGGGGCATCGGTTTATCGACCATTATCTGGGCACCTCCGCTGGAGACGTTGGCCAGCGTTCCCCGTGCGGTGACGCTCCCGGCTTGAATCGTGGCAGTGGCGGCACCTTCCTCGACCAGGAAACGACACGCCAGCCGGCGGTCCGTCTCACGCAAGTGGCAGGCGGTTACCCGACAGTAGCGGCTTAACAGGGCGATAAACGCTACGCCGGACAGCTTGCTTTCGACCTGTTGATCCATTCCCAGATCATCGGCAGGGTGGGAATAACACTACAGCGCTGTTCGCGGGTAAAGCTCGCCCAGGGACGGCACGTTTCGCGTCTTCACGTCAAAGATGGCGCCCATCTCACACCACTCCTTGGCTATCAGATCAAACACCTCTGCCAAAACGTCCGGCATGATATCAAGCCTGGCAGCCTCCACGTTGACCGAAGCCAGCGTCTCTCGGTGGACCTGGGGATTGGTTAGAAGAGCGGACAACACACCAGTCAAGTGCAGCACCCGTGAAAGCTCGCCCGCCGGGGAGTCGAAAACCCCCTCCACACCACCGGCAGAGTCCTGCAACCGCACCGCCTCACAGAAAACGGGAGGAAGATGCCAATCCTCCATCATCTCGGCAGCAAGTTCATTATGGTCAAGCTCGAACATCTGATGCTCAAGTGCCAACAAAGAACCTGGAACGTCGGCATCTGCCTGTTCGAGAACGTAAGAGTATGAACCAGGATACGCCGTAGCAAACGCAAGGCGACCGAGCTGGCAGAGCAACCCGCAGGTGAACACTTCATCAGGATTGAAACGCTTGAGTTGATGGGCGACACGCCGCCCTGCAACGGCACGGGCAACACACTCCGACCAGAATGCCTCATAATCAAATTCCGCACAAGGGCCTTGCCTTAGTTGGGAAACGAGCGAGAACGCCAACGTAATGCTCTTGACCGTCTCCATCCCAAGCAGCACCACCGCCTGGGACACCGAGGTGATCCGCCTCGCAACCCCAGCAAACGGCGAATTGACGAACTTGAGCAAACGGGCGGTTGTGGCAGGGTCTCGCTTCACAATAGACGCAAGCTGCGGCAGGGTGGTTCGCTCATCGGAAGTGAGCCGTAGAATTTCAAAGGCAACCCCCTTGGGAGACGGCAAGGACTCCGTATCCTTGACCCTCTGATATGGAAGATGTGTTGCTCTCTCTCGTTCCACCATCGAAAAGACCTGGTTTCTATAGTCGCGAGCACGAAATACGGCTACATACACGCCGATACGTCAGTGCCTACGCGAGCATAAACAGCGCTCTGCCATGAATTAAATACGCAAACAGTAAAGATGTCAACTTTTCGCCGGTGTGTAGTCACTCTGCTGGATACATGACCCCTATTATGGCGCCGGCTTGGCAATATAGTGAAATCGGGGCTTGTCTGGTGTGTGATTAGTAGGGTGGGTGGAGCCTGCCGCAGGCGGGCGAAACCCACCATGCCGGTTGGTGGGTGGAACCTCGCTCTGCGAGATTCCACCCCCCTACGCCCAATACCTTTACCTTTTTCATGGTATTCAGATGCCGCCGAAGACGGCATGCGGTCTCTGTCTACTCCGCTGTGAAATATCCGGGGCAGCCTGTTCGATGTGCACTTCTACCGAGCGTTGACCATCATGCGATCCGTCTCGGATGGTTGTTAACCTGGCGGTTGCTTTTGACATTTTGAGTTTCGGCGGCTAAAAAAGCTGCTGTGCCTTTGATGCCTTGTTGGGGGGAGACCGGGATCCACAGATGAAATACAAGACTCTGTTTCGGATACTGCTGAAGTTGATCGGGGTTTGGCTTTTCGCCCAGGGTCTGGTAGGTTGTGTCAGTGCGATCGTCAGCCTGTTTGTCTTCGAGGTTGAGCTTTCGGATTCTTCGTGGTTTTGGATAGGGAGGGCTTGTATTTGCGCATTCGAGGCGTGTCTAGGGCTTTATTGCTTTTTTGGCGGGCGGTGGATTGTGGACTTGGCGGTTCCCGGGAATAGGCCCTATTGTCACGAATGCGGTTATGATCTGACCGGCTCGCCAGCCCATCGTTGCCCGGAATGCGGTACCCCCTTCCAACCGCCTGAGGCAGGTGATCGGCCAAGCAACATAGTAGAACTGTAGGGCGGGTTCTACCCGCCTTCCTGGCATGGGGCGATTTTTTGACATGGGACGGCGGGTAGAACCCGCCCTACACTGCATGGGTGCCCCGCCCCTTCCAGGGGTGGGGGACTGAATTCACCATGATGCCGGCATTCGAATCAATCGCGGGGGTTTGAATCCGTCCCCCACCCAGCCATTTCTTTGGCTGTCTCCAGGCCGATTTGCAAAACCTGCTCATGCCAGCGATATAGTTCGTCCGCACCGTCGCGCAGAACTCGCTCGGTGTCGAGCGGCACCATGATGTCCGGCTCGAGCCCGCAATTCAGGTAGCTTTTGCCGGTGAGCGGGATAATAATTCGGTCACCGAAATTCACCTTTAAGCCGTCCGGCAATTCAACCGTGGCCACTCCCGTGGCCGCCCCGCACGTTCGCGCTCCGACAAGCTTTGCCCCGCGTGCATCACGTAGCGCCGCTGCCATAAACTCGCCGCTGCTGGCGGTTTGGGTATCGATCAGCACCACAATGGGCTTGGAATAACGCGCTTCCTGCGGCGTGGCGTAAAGCTCGAGATGATGGTCGATCGGGATGAAGCCGAAGACCACCCACCACCACTGGCGCTTATGATACCGCGCAAACGGCGTCTCCGGATCGACGAAGAAGCCCAGAGTATCCCGGGCAAAATCGTACAAGCCACCGCGATTCGAGCGCAAATCCAGGATCAGCGCCCGCGTATCGCCCAGTTCGTCGAGGGCCTTACCGAGGGCGCTCACCACCGCCTGGTCATCGAAATGCTCAAAACGAATATAGCCAATATCGTCGGCGAGACGATTCACTACCGCTATTTTCGTATCGACCGGTTTGGTGGATCCAAGCCGGTATCCCTCTTTGGCCAGCGCCAGGGCGAGTTGCTCCTCATCACATTTCGGTGGTGGTGGCGGGCGCCGGGCGCGGACGGCTCTAATCTCGCCGCCTGCACCGCGCAGTTGAACTTCCACGCTTTGATCCGGTTCGACGTTGAGCAGGCCCCAAGCCACCATGGCTGCCGGGATTCCTTCGACCGCAAGCAGCTCGTACACCGGTTCAAGCCCGGTATTGGCCGGTGCGGAGTTGGGGCCTGTCAGCGCACCAGGCTTGAACTGAACCCAACAATGGCCACCGCAGAGCCAACAGTAGGCTGCGACGGGGGACAGGCGATTCCCTGTGGTGGTTTCCCAGTACTCTCGCAGATTGTCGAAGGTGATGTGAGGATCCTGGAATTCCGCAAGCATACCAGCCAGTTCCACAAGATACTCGCGGCGGGTGGTAGAGTGGATCACGCGCGAGCGATACTCGCTGCGCAACTCAGCCAATCGCGGTTCCACCGATTCCGCCAAGTGGCCTCTTCGGAGTGCATCAAAGAGCCGGTCGAAGCAGGCCGCCCGAACACCGGCGTCAAAACGCATGGTCGGGCGGCATCCCACACCGCCAACCAGGGCAACACCGAGCAGCACAAGCGCATATCGCATGAGACCCCGGGGCAGTTTCACATTGCACCTCAAAAAATCGTGCTTTTCAGGGGCTGTCGAAAAACCCTGTAGCGCAAGCATCCTGCCTGCCACTTTTCTGCAGGCTGGAAGCCTGCGCTACAAATGTAGGGCGGGTTCCACCCGCCGCCGACAAGTGACACGTAGCGCCACAGACGGCGGGTAAAACCCGCCCTACGGTTTCTGCCCCAAAACTCCTACCGAACGTGCCGTGGGGCCGGCTCGAGCACCGAATCCACCGCCGCTTCAAGTTCGATCAACTCCTCCTCAAGCTCCAACAGTTTGGCTTCAAATGCCGGTTGCAATGGCAGGTTGTGCCGACGGGCGAATGCTCGGATGTCCCGCGCGTCAATAACACCGTTGCCGTCGAGGTCCGCTCGATCGGCATGGGCCACCGTCAGGCTCAACTCGGACACACTGATGTCGGCACGCGGGGTTCGGGATACCACGCCCACTTGGAGCGCGGCGGGTGCAACCCGCCCTATACGACCACAACCGTTGACTGTATCGCCCACCTCGAAGAAGTTCGGCTGGATCAGCGCAAAGTCGTCGCCGTCATGGTAGCCGTCACCGGTGGCATCGCCGCCGATGCTCTCGTCGGCGCCGATGGCAGTCTCCCAATTGGACGCCAATATCGAGAAGTCGGTGA
>JAGLWJ010000179.1 GCA_023133475.1 Phycisphaerae bacterium
AGGGGCGACGCTACAGACTAAATCGACAGCCCCTAAAGCGGTGGGCCACCCGGCCCACCGGCGAGACGCCGGTGTCACCAGACGCTGGTGCCACTGGCGTTGTAGTTTCTTGTGGATTCCTGTACATCTGCCGCAAAATGGTCGACGCTTCCTTTAGAGTGTGGTAAATTAAAGAGGATGTGTTTTAGGGCTCATCCTGTAAAAAACCGGGATCGGTAATAAAGAAAGGAACGGTAAAGATGATGCACAGGACTCTTGTGGCTTTGATATGTCTGGCGACCACCTTCCCCAGCATCGCCCAGGCAGGCGATTCGATGAAGAAGGCCTTGGCGGTGGTCCCCGGGGACGCGGTCGGCTTTGTGTGCGTAGCCAACCTCAAGGAACTGGACGGCAAGTGGCAACAAGGAGTTGCGAATTTCGGTTTGGCTCCGTTTGTCTCCCAACCATGGAACTCGCCAATTGCGCTCCTGAAACAGTTCATGCGGATGACCGAAGGTCTGGACGTGAACGGGCCGGTGATCGTGGTGCTGATGCCCTTCGACGATTTGGTGCAAATGAACAAGAGAAGTGCGATTATCTTTCCGGCCGACAAGCCCAAGGCGCTGGTGGAGGCAATGGGGGGTGTGCCCGGGGAAGAGGGCGCGTGGACCCTCACGATATTCGGCAAGCCGTCGTTCGCCATCACGGGCGAAAAGCGCCTGATCGTCAGCGACCGTCTGGAAGGCGCCAAAGCCGCCGCCGAGAGCAAGGAGATGATGGATGCCAAGCTCAAGGGCAAAAAGGCCAAGGCGTTCGATGGGCTTGATGTGGTTTTTTGGCTCGACGGGCAGCGTTTGCTCAAGGTGTTCAAACCGCAGATCGAGACTCTGCTGGCTATGGCGACCATGGGACCCAATGCCAACGATCCGTTTTTAGCCAAACAGATGGAATCCACCAAAGCCTGGATCGACATGTTCATGGAGGGGGCGGAATCAGCCATGCTGGGGTTGGCTCTGGACCCGGCGGGGGTTGGAATCCGCTTGGGCATGCAGACCAAAACCGGCAGCAAGTTGGCCCGGCAGATGAAGATGAAGCCGATCAAGGGATCGCTCATGAAGGGCTTGCCCGCAGGCAAGTTCATGCTGGCTGGCGGGGAGGTCTGGGACAGCGATGCGCTAAAGGAATCCCTCAAACAAATGGACCCATACTGGGAGATGGGGGAAGAGGTCGAGTCGATCGACAGCGAACAACTCGGCAAGCTCAAGGGTATTGTGGAGGATTGTGCACTGTCGCTACGGGGCATGAGTGTCAGTATGGAGGCCTTGCCGGCAGGGCCGCACGGTGTCATAGGCATGTCGTTATTGCTGGACACTTCGGATAACAAGCAGTGGTTCGAGCTGATGGGCAAGGCAGTTGAGGCGCTGAAGAGCCTCTCGACCGACGAAGACGCCAAGGAGGTATCCAACGCCGCCACCTACACCCCCGAGGCGGAAGAGATCGGTGGTGTGCAAGTGGCCCAGTTTAAGCTTGATGTTTCCAAGCTGGAGGAGCTGGACGAAGACGAACTCGAGGACTTCACCACGGTGGTGGGGAAAGAGGGATTGTTGTTCCGCTTTGCCCCGGTGGGGGCCAATACCGTGGCGGTCACCTTCGGTGGTGGGCCTGATTACATGAAGCGGCTGATTCAGCAAGCCGGCAAGGATGCTGCTCCGCTGCAAGAGACTCCGGGCATTCAGAAGGTTGTCGGCCATCTGCCGAAGAAGCGGGCGGCGGAGCTTTACATCGCGGTGGATCAGATTCTGGCGTGTGTCGGCAATGCGGTGAAGGCTTTGGACGAGGACGACGAGTTCCCCTTCCGCATGCCGAACCTCAAGGCCCCGGTGGCGATATCGAAAACCGAGGCGGGTGGGGCGGTGCAGGTGGACATTTTCATTCCCACAGAGTTGCTTGCCGCCTCCAAGGAACAGGTGTTGATGGGCATGATGGGTGGCGGTGGTGGTATGCCGGGGCAACCCCCTCCTCCTCCCGCTCCCGCGGAGGGTGCCCAATAGTATCTCAGTCCCCAAAAGGGACTTGGGGCCGACGCAAAAATAACTACGCAGCAAAGTGGGGCACGGGCTTGATGGGAATCAATCTCCCACCCAAGGTGTTGGTGCCATTTTCGGTCAGACTGTTTTGTGTTTTGACGGGTTGCGCTAGGCCCGGCATT
>JAGLWJ010000018.1 GCA_023133475.1 Phycisphaerae bacterium
CATCAACGTCTGCGTCGGGACGGATAGCCTGGCTTCCAACCCTTCGCTCTCGATCCTCGAGGAGCTACGCTACCTGCGACGCATGTTTGAGGATATCACGGCACGGCAACTGACCGAGATGGGGACGCTCCGGGCAGCCCGGGCTTTGGGGATGGAGAACACCGTCGGGTCTCTCGAACCCGGCAAACAGGCGGACATCGTTGTGGTTCCCCTCCAGGCAACCGGGCCTCTCGACCCTCTGGAGAACCTGTTGCGTGGCGAACTCGGGCCGGTCCAGGTTTACGTTGCGGGACAGCAAACGTAGGGTGGGTGGAGCCTCGCGCAGCGAGGCGGAACCCACCACACCAATAATAAGTCCCTAGTCCAAAGTCCCTAGTCCAAAGTCAGGGATCAGCGGAACTTTGGACCTTGGACCTTGGACTTTGGACTTTGGACCTTGGACTAAATTTAGCCCAGGAACTTCTCAGCTAAAGCCACCAGCTCTTTGACGTGGCTGACGCTGGAGTCGAGCATCTTGCGTTCGTCGGCTGACAACTCGATCTCGATCACCTTCTCGACACCGTTCTTGCCCAGCATGCACGGGGTCCCGACAAAGTAGCCGCCGACGCCGAATTCCTTGTCGCAGTATGCTGCACAGGGGAAAATGCGGCGCTTGTCCTTGATAATGGCTTCAGCCATCTTGACCGACCCGGCAGCGGGGGCGTAATAGGCACTGGTGCCCATCAGCTTGACGATTTCGCCGCCGCCCATCTTGGTCCGTTTGATAATCGCGTCGAGCTTGTCCTGTGGGATGAGTTGCGTCACCGGGATGCCGGCCACCGACGTGTAGCGCGTCAACGGAACCATGTCGTCACCGTGACCGCCCAGCAACAGCGCACTGATGTCCTCCACGCTGCAATTGAGTTCCATGGCGATGAAGGCACGAAAACGTGCGATGTCCAGACAGCCAGCCTGCCCCACCACCCGATGCGTCGGGAACCCGCTCTTCTTCCACGCGGTGTACACCATCGCGTCCAGAGGATTGGATACGACGATCAGGATCGCGTTGGGCGAAGCCTTGGCCGCCTGCTCGGTCACCGAAGCTACGATCTTGACGTTGGTCTGCACCAGGTCGTCGCGGCTCATTCCGGGTTTGCGAGGCAGGCCCGCAGTGATAATCACCACGTCGCTATCGGCAGTGTCGGCGTAATCTGCCGTGCCGACAATCCGGGCATCGAAACGGTCCACAGGGCCGCACTGAACCAGGTCCAACACCTTGCCCTTGGTCTTGTCCGCCATGTCGGGCAGATCCACCAGCACGATGTCGCCCAATTCCTGCTGGGCAGCCCAGACCGCACAGCTCGAACCCACATTGCCCGCTCCAATCACTGTAATCTTTGCGCGTTTCATAGTCACCTTCCTTGTATACACTGACAGCGTAGATCAAGAGCACAACTTCCGATTCTGTTGCACCCGGCTCAGAATCCTACTACCCCCACCGCCTCTCCACAACCCATCGGAAAAGACTTTTGTTGCAGGGGGGTGGCGACATCCGGCGAATCAGGCGTTATCATGCTCAGCCAGAAGATCAATAGTACCCTGTTCTGGGAGGCGCTTCAGGATGAGCGGCCCCAATCGAGACGAACCGCTACTGTTTGAAATCGGCTGGGAGGTCGCCCGCAAGGTGGGCGGCATCTACACCGTCTTGCGTTCCAAGGCCGACATCACCGTCGAGCAATGGGGCGACCGGTACTGCCTGATAGGAATCTACTCGCCGGACTCCGCCGCCACCGAGTTCGAGCCCCTCGAACCAGGCCCGGTGCTCGGGCCAACCGTCGAAGCCCTGCGACAGCAGGGCGTGGGAGTGCATTTCGGGCGTTGGCTGGTCAAAGGGCACCCCCGTGTGCTCCTGTTCGACCTGGGCACCTGCTATCACAAGATGGACGATTGGAAATACGCCCTCTGGGAAGACCTGGGCATCGGCACGCCCAACGACGACCCTGAAACCAACGACGCGGTCATCTTTGGAAACCTGGTGGCGCAGTTCCTGGCGGAACTTGGATGGCGCATGCCCGGACGACCGATCATCGCCCACTTTCACGAGTGGCTTGCCGCCGTGGGCCTGCCCCTCATACGCTACCGCAACCTCCCGGTAGCCACCGTTTTCACCACCCATGCGACCCTGTTGGGGCGCTATCTCTGCGCCTCGCAGATCGACTTTTACAACCAGCTTCCCTGGCTGGAGCCGGACATCGAATCGGGCAATCGCAACATCTACCACCGCTACTGCATCGAGCGGGCCGCCGCACATGGAGCCCACGTTTTCACCACCGTATCGGAGATCACCGCCTATGAAGCGGAACACCTGCTCAAACGCCGGCCTGACGTGGTGCTGCCCAACGGGCTGAAGCTGGACAATTTCACCGTCCTGCACGAGTTTCAAAACCTGCACTCGGAGTACAAGCAGCGTATCCACACGTTCACCCAGGGGCACTTTTACGGGCATTACGACTTCGACCTCGAAAACACGCTCTATTTCTTCACCTCCGGCAGGTACGAGTTCCACAACAAGGGCGTGGACATGTACATCGAAGCCTTGCACCGGCTAAACCAGCGCCTCCGCCGCGAAAGCAGCCACATAACCGTGGTTGCTTTCATTATCATGCCGGCCATGACCAACAACTTCTGCGTCGAGGCTCTCAAGGGGCACTTCATGATCGAGGAGCTGCGCGAAACCTGCGACACCATCCAGCGAGAGATCGGCAAGCGCATCTTCGAAGCCACCGCACGTGGGCATCTGCCCGACCCCGAGAAGCTGATCGCCGATCAGGAGTGGGTCATGCTCAAACGCCGCATCTACTCACTCAATCGCACCGGGCTGCCCTCCATCGTAACCCACAACATGCTCGGCGACTCCGAAGACCTCATCTTGAATCACCTCCGCCACCGCCGGCTGATTAACAGGCGCGATGACCGCGTCAAGGTGGTGTTCCATCCGGAGTTCATCACCTCGACCAACCCGCTCTTCTCGCTGGATTACGACGAATTCGTCCGCGGATGCCACCTGGGGGTGTTCCCTTCCTACTATGAACCGTGGGGCTATACTCCGGCGGAGTGCACGGTGATGGGCGTGCCTTCGGTATGTTCCAATCTTTCGGGGTTCGGCAATTTCATGCACCGGCACGTGGATGATCCCGAGTCCCACGGGATTTACATTCTCGACCGCCGCTTCGTAGGCCCGGACGAGTCCATTTCCCAGTTGGCTGACATGATGTACCGGTTTTGCCGGCTCACCCGCCGCCAACGTATCCAAATGCGCAATCGCACCGAACGCCTCTCCGAACTGCTCGACTGGCGTAACCTGGGCAAATCCTACACCGATGCCCGCAACCTGGCATTGCAACGCACATACGGAACCACCACGACGTAGAGCATCGGCAGTGCTCTGTTGCCGCTCAAATGATGGGTAGGGGTGTGGCCATTTTTTGTGGCATTAGACGGGTGCCCCATCGCTTTAGCGGTGGGGGACACGAATGGTCCGTCGATTCGCGTCCCCCAGGGCTAAAGCCCTGGGCCACCCCAGACGGGTTACACGAAATGCAACGCCCAATTGAAATGTGGACCATGCCACCCGCCACGCACCGTGGCCGCCCGTTGGCCAGTGATGCGTTTTTGAGCAAGCTGGAACAGCGCCTGGGACGTCGTCTCCGCCCATTGCCGGTCGGCCGACCCCCAAGAGCCAAGACGCCGCTGCCGAATGGAAATGAGACGGCTCGAACACGGCGTAAATAGGGGACAGTCCCCTATTGCCCCATTGCTTCCCTATTGCTTCTATTGCTCTATTGCTTTCGATTTCCGAGGGCCGCCAGCCGCCGCCCAGGAAACAGGCAGCAGTTTGCCCATTTTCGTGATCCCGGCCGCAGCCGTGGCAACATGGGGGTTACCGGCCCGCGGACGGGGGGACGTTGCCGGTTGCCCGGCGAGCCGGGACAGAAAACGGCACTTGCCCGACTCTTTGTCGCGCTTTCCCTTTGACAAGGCGCGTGGGGGGAAGTACACTTGCATTGGTTGTCGGGCAAAGCATGAGGAGAAGGTTCTTCTCGCGGCGCTTCAAGTCCACAGCAGACATCTCGAAGCTGATGGCGGACGCGTGAGAGGGAAGCGTTGACAATTGATTGCCTAGGGCGTAAGCTCGACAAGTGCGGGCTGAGAGCTGGTAGAGGCCATTGTCATGTTCAATTCAACTTGGATCGTACCGTTTACGGCAGCTACCGTGATCCGTGGGACGCTGCAGGCAACCCCGGCCCTGGGGCAGTGCCAGGCCAACGAATCGACCAGACTCTTCGTTGCGGACGGCACCGCGGGGGACGGAAGAGTTGGGAGTGTGGTTTGATCAGTGGTGGACCCGAAAGGACCTTAAAGCCCTCGCAGTCCTGAGGTCAAGTCCTCACCGACGCGGTAGCGAGCCAAGACGGGGGCAGAGCGATGTTCAGCGGCCAAAGCGTACAATCGGGCTGGAACGCGCATCGGGCCGAACGTACAACTGAAGCAGCAGTTCAGCCGTGACCAACTGCACGTTTTGCGGGACCTTCGCATCAGGTTCTCGTAGCGGGATGTTCAGCCCAAGCAGCAGCCGGACGGTGGCTCATCGCCAGTGCGAACAGCTCAAGAGCTGTGCGTGATGGGCTCGGGCCAAAAGGGAGGCGCTCAAAGGGGAGGAGCAGGCCCCAAAGGCCTCCATTTGCCGGTCGGTCGCAGGCTACCAGATAACTCGGACTCGTCGTATGCGCACGCGAGACCGAGACAGAAAAAGGAGAAATGGTGATGTACCGATTCGTGGTGATTGCTCTTATTGTCTTGGGTGTTGTTCGTGTCTCTGAAGCTGATTTGGAAGAGTACCCGGAATTGAAGTCATACAAGGAGTGGGTGTCAGGATATTGGGACTGGGATCCCCCAGGAGACTGCCCCCCCCCCGCAAGCGATTGTAATGAGGAATTTGAAGAGGGAAGTGTGCAGCCTTGCGTCTCGGGTCTCGTCGTGGAGGCAATTTGGTCAAACCGTTGGTGGGAGAGCACGCAAAAGGTTATACTCGAAGAAGATCATCTTTGGTGGATGCCTCGAGACGATTTGTACGACCCGGACCCCCTCACCTACCTGAGCTACACGACCGACTTTTACGTGTGTGTTTGGGACGACTCTTACGGGTACTGGGAATGGAGCTATGATGTACCCAATGAGCCGACCGCCGACCAGTACGAGCGGTTCTGGCAGGCTGTTGCGGATTGTCAGCCGAACGGCGTTCCCGACGAAACCGACATCTTTGCCGGAACTTCGACGGACTACGACTTGAACAGCGTTCCCGACGAGTGCGATCCCGATTGCAACATCAACGGCGTCCCCGACGTCTGTGACCTCGACTGCAGCACCGGCAACTGCGCCAGCCATCCACTCGGCTGTGGCGGCAGCGAGGACTGCCAGCCGAACGGCGTCCCCGACGAGTGCGAAATCGACGGAAACGACTGCAATACGAACAATGTCCCTGACGAGTGCGACATCAGCTCTGGCACTAGCGGAGACTGCCAGAACAACGGTATCCCGGACGAGTGTGAAATCGCTGCGGGCACCAGCGCAGATTGCCAGAGCAACGGAATCCCCGACGAGTGCGAGATCGATGAGAACAGTAGCGCCCCTGGTGGACCGTTCTATTGCACCGAGAATTGCGATCCGGATTGCAACGTCAATGGCATTCCGGACGAGTGCGACATCTCCGATGAAACAAGCGATGATTGCAACAACAACGGTGTTCCCGACGAATGCGAAACCCCGGACAGAAACACGCTCACGGTCGATCCGATCCAGGGGCTGTTGAAGGTCAATGACGGTGAGTTTTTAAGTAGCGTCTATTGGCCAGATGAGTTCGGTGTGCTCATCGAGGATGGAGATATCGGCACGGATGGTCTGCGCGAGTTCCTCGTTTACGGCGACTTTGTGGTGCCGCCATGCGATATCGTAACTGCCGTGAGCATCACGGGGGGCGCAGTCCAGCGGGGCGTGCGCTTCATCGTCGGTAACGACGCGATCCTTGACGGTACGTTCGAGTTCTCGGCCAGTGGCCCGGCTCATCGTGCCGGTGGCGGCCCCGGCGGTGGTTCTGGCGCTCAAGGCCCCGGCGGTTCCGGGTCGGGTGCTGGTGGGAGTCCCGGGCCAGCTGGTTCCCATGGCGGGGGCGGGCCCAAGGGCTGGGGCGGAACCGGGTTTAACGAGAACGGCACCACAGGCACGGCCGGTGGCGCCGGCCAGACACTCCCAGATGATGTGGTCGACAACAGGGGCGGCGCTGGTGGCACCGGCGGCACCGGCGGTAGCGGCGGCACCGGCGGTGACGGCGGTGACGGTTTCAACAGTCCTGGCGGTACGGGTGGCCTCGGCGGCGACCCCGGCTCGGGT
>JAGLWJ010000180.1 GCA_023133475.1 Phycisphaerae bacterium
CCCCTAAAGCGGTGGGCCACCCATGCGACGGTGATCCATCAAATCAGCGGTAATGGGGCGCTAGGCCCGGCATTTATGCCGGGTAAACAAGGCCGCATTCTACCCTCCTTTCCCCTCCCCCGCCGCCTCTGGCGGCGGGGGAGGGGAAAGGAGTTATTACTCCGTCCTCCCAACCCGGCATAAATGCCGGGCCTAGCGCGGATTATTCAACTTCTTTCGAGGGAGGAAATGATACGCCGTTTCGGGTAGGATTGCCAACTCAAACCGCAATCATGGGGTTGCGGTTTTTTGACAGGGACCGCCGGGTATGAACTCTGCTCCACAACAACCGCACCAGCAAGCCACGCTGCCAAGCCAGACCAGCGAGCTGCGTATGGTGTTGCGTATAGCTTTGCCCATGGTGGTCACCATGTCCACCCACATGGTCATGGACGTGTCGGATTACATCATGGTAAGCTGGGTAAGCAGCAATGCCCAGGCGGCTCTCGTTCCGGCTCAGCTCACCATTTTCGCCTACGTCGCGCTGGGTATGGGGACCCTATCGCTGGTCAACACGGTGGTGGCGCAGAGCTTCGGGCAGAAGAACTACACGGATTGCTCCGCGTTCACCTGGCAAGGATTGTATCTGACGGGCATTTTCGCCGCGTTAGGCTGTTTGCTCTGGCTGGTGTTGCCCGGGTTGTTCCGGTCTCTCGGTCACGATCCCGGGGTGCAGGCCTTGGAGTTGGCGTACACGCAGGTGGGCGTGCTGACTATCGGGCCGGCCCTGGCTCCGGTGGCGTTGTGCGGTTTCTTCACCGGCATTCAGCGCCCGCTGACCACCATGTGGTCTGCCATCGAGGCTGTGGTGGTCAACGCGGCGGTGAGTTACTGTCTGATTTTCGGCATGTGGGGATTTCCGGAAATGGGGATTGTGGGGGCAGCCTACGGGACCCTGACGGGCGGTTGCTACCGCACGGTGAGGCTGGTGATCACCATGTGTTTGCCGTCGCACCACCAGCGTTTCAATTCCCGCCATACGTGGGGTTTTGACTGGCCCAAGGTCAAAATAATACTGCGGGTGGGCATTCCGAGCGGATTGCAGTGGTTCAGCGACATTGTGGTCTGGTGGGTGTTTGTGAACATTCTGGTGGGCAAGCTCTTTGGGACCGTCCACCTGATCGCCTCGAATACCGCTTGGCAGTACATGCGTGTGGTGTTCATGCCCTGCATCGGCATGGGCATCGCGGTGACCTCGCTGGTGGGCGAAGCCATCGGGCGGGGTGACCGGAAAGAGGCGATCCGGCTCACCCGCATCACGGTCCTGCTGACCGGTGGATATGCCGGTTTCTTTTCACTGGTTTACCTGTGTTTGGGTGGGTGGTTGATGTCTCTGCTGAGCGATATTCCGGAGGTCATTCGGATCGGCACCGGGGTTCTGGTCTGTGCCGCCGCTTTTCAACTCTTGGACGGCGTAGGGATCGCCTACGAAGGCGCCTTACGCGGTGCGGGCGACACATTCTGGCCTTCGATACTGTTCGTCATCAGCCACTGGCTAATTCTCATCGGCGGCGGATCGACCATGGCCTACTGGAAGCCGCAATGGGGCAGTCTGGGTCCGTGGATAGCAGCCGCAACCCTGCTGGTTTTCATCGGGCTGGCGATGTGGTGGCGGTGGCAGAGCGGAAAATGGATGTCCATCGACCTGTTCAAAGGCCAGCGTCAGGGAATTGCATAGGAGCCATTCCGCCGGCTGTCGAGAAACCCCTGTAGCGCAGGCTTGCGCTAGCCCTGCCACCCAATATACGGCACACTGGTAGCCTGCGGTGCACAACGCAGCGTCAACCCGCCGTCCAGATTTGGATCAGGGTCTCCGTCCGTGGTGGAGGTAAGCCCTACCACCATGTGGGCGGTGGTGATGCCGGCCTGGATGCGGGCGGGAGATGTGAACCCCCCGTCCGGGAGAGTGGCGGCCAACATGCACGCGGGGGCCGCTGTGATAACCTATTTGCAACCGCGGGCGAGGCGCCGCGTGTATACGCGAACGAGGCGCCGTGTGTATGCGCCGACGGACCACCTTGCGGGTTCGGTGCACCACCTTACGCCGATGCATCACCTTGTGAGTCCGATACACCTCGCGGTGGAGACCCTTGGAGTATCCCACACTCAGCGACACCCCGGAAAGCGGCGTTGGCGTCAGATAGACCGGCTGCGGATATGCCGGCTGAACGTAGGCCGGTTGCTGGTGCAGTGACATCGGCGCCCTCGCCGGTGGAAGCATCACCGTCCCCGTCGGTGGGAGCTGCCGGTAGACCGGCTGCTGGTAGGCCGCCGGGTATGCCGCAGGCGCCACTTGCGGATGAACGAAGTTCGCAGGATAGTTCGCCGGCACGTAAACATTTGTCGAATCATAGTTTACGGTGTTATTGGTGGTGTTGTAAACCGCATTGCCGTAATTGTTATAGACCGTGATGTCATCCCCGCCGGCTAAGGACTGAGCCGACACCAATAAAACACCCCCAAATACCAGGAGACTTCTGCCGATTGCTGATCGCGCCATTTTGGCACCTCCTCTCAGTTCAGCCCCGTGGGGGACCCTTTCAAGTTCTACCCGTCTGTTGGGAAAAGCTGCATCATTTCCCTTCCGCAATATAGACTATATCCAGGCAGAATAGTTGCAAAAAAATAATAATTTTATCGAGATGTAAACATTCAGCCAAGAAGGCGGGTGGAACCCGCCCTACACTCTCGCGTGCTCCCGGCGAGTTGCCTGGAATTATGGCGGGTGATATTGTGATTGGCCTGTAGAGATAAACCGCTAGCAGGATGGTTTGGGGCAGAGAACGTCTTGCGGGTATATGGGAATCAGCCGTGCATGTAGCCTATATTCATCAGCATTTTTCGACTCGCCAGGGTAGTGGGGGGACTCGCTCGTACGAATTCGGCAAGCGTCTGTTGGCCGGCGGTCACCGGGTGAGCATGATTAGTGGTGCTTTTGTGGGTGCGGAACGATCGCTGGGGCTGGTCAACGGCATCGAGGAGCGGGATGTTGACGGTATCCGGGTCTTTTATATCAACGAACCATACGAGAACAAGCTGGGTTTTTGGAAGAGAGCGGCTTGTTTTGGTCGTTTTGCCAGGAAGGCTCGGGGTGTTGTTGAACAACTCGATGCCGACCTGGTCTTCGCCACCAGCACCCCGCTTACGGTAGGCATCCCGGGCATGAAGGGAGCTCGCAAACTTGGGGTCCCGTTTGTTTTCGAGGTTCGTGACCTGTGGCCTGACTTGCTGATCCAGATGGGGGTTATCCGCAACCCGTTGCTCAAGTGGCACCTGCGGCGTATGGAACGACGCATCTACCGGGCGGCGGATCATATCATTGCGTTGTCCCCGGGGATGGTGGATGGCATTGTGGGGACGGGCTATCCGCGGCAGCGTGTCACCATGATCCCCAACGCCAGCGATGTGGACTTGTTTAAGCCGGAGCACACCCTGCCCAAGGAGAAGTGGATCGGTGATCCTGCCTGCTGCCGTTTTGTGTTCAGCGGTGCACACGGGCTGGCCAACGGGCTGGATGCGCTGATCGACACAGCCGCGGAACTGAAGCGGCGTGGGGAGGGAGGCATTCAGTTCGTGTGCATCGGCGATGGCAGCTTAAAGAGCGAGCACATGCGGCGGTCGGAGGCGCTAGGCCTGCAAGAGCGTATCTTATGGTGTGATCCGATTCCGAAGGCGGAATTCGCCGCGGTGTTGCCCACGTTTGACGTGGGGCTTATGGTGTTGAGAAACGTGCCAGGTTTCTGGCGTGGGACTTCGCCGAACAAGTTTTTTGATTATATCGCGTGCGGGCTTGCGGTGTTGAACAACTATCCGGGTTGGTTGGGTGAGATGATTACCCGTGGTGGTTTTGGGAAGTTGGCGGCTCCGGATGATCCGTCGGCGTTCGCGGATGCGTGTGTGTGGTTCCGCGATCATCCCGAGCAGCGTAATGAAATGGGGCGGCGGGCGCGGGAGTGGGCGGTGACGGAGTGCTCGCGAGAGAAGAGAAGCACGCAATTCCTGGAAACCCTTGAACGAGTCCACGACGAAGCACGCCGAGAATGGAAAATGGAAAATGGAAAATGGAAAATGGAAAATTGATGTAGGGCGGGTTCTACCCGCCGCACGATGCCACAACGGCGGCGGCGGGTGAAACCCGCCCTACATCTGTGATTACGCCGTTTTCTCAAATTTTCACGCTCCACGCGCTCCTTCTACACGCTCCCCTTCGGGTCGCCGCTAAACGTTGCGG
>JAGLWJ010000181.1 GCA_023133475.1 Phycisphaerae bacterium
CCAAGAACAATCCCGGTTCCGGTAACCGACGCGTCGGTGGTGTCAAGGATCACGATTTCGTAGGGCGAAGTACTACACCCTCGCTCGACTCCATAGAGGATCCCGTCACTTCGGAAGACGAGGTCGAACAGAAGCACACCGGGGTCGCCGATGATAGTGACGGCGGCCGTCTCGGCATCGATGCGTGCAAAGTAATCGGGGGTACCCCACCCCTCGAAGTTGCCAACTGCGTATAACTCGCGGGTAAAGGGATGGATACTTAGCCCATGCGTCCAGCCAACCTGGTCGGTGTCCATGGTGTTGATCAAGGTGAGCGAACCATTCGCGGGGTTAACCTCGTAAAGTTGCGGCTCAAAGAAGGATACGCCAAAGAGTCCTCCGGCGCCCAAATCGCACTCGTCGGGCACGCCGTTGGTGTTGCAATCCGGGCTGGTCCCGCCGGCGATCTCGCAATCGTCTGGTATGTCATTGCCATTGCAATCCGCATCACACTCGTCGGGCCTGCCGTTGTTGTTGCAGTCCGGGCTGGTCCCGTTGGTGATATCACACTCGTCGGCGATGCCGTTGGTATTGCAGTCAGCCTCACACTCGTCAGGAATCCCATTCGACTGGCAGTCCTGGCTAAGGCCCAGGGCAATCGCGCAGATGTCACCGGTCCCGTCGTTGTCACAGTCTTCCTGTCCGGGGTTAGTGTGGTTCGGGCAGTTGTCGCAGGCGCTCCCCAGCCCATCGGCGTCGGGGTCCTCCTGGCCTGGATTAGCCACGTACAGGCAGTTGTCGTCGGCGTGGAGGATTCCATCGTTGTCGATGTCCTGGGTCAGAGCAAGGCTGTGGGCATCACCCGCGGCAATCGCTCTGAAGCCGATACCGGCCGGCACGTCGCATTGGCCGGAGCCGTTATCGCCCCACGCTACAAGCGATCCGTCGGCCTTGATAGCCATACTATGTATGTAGCCCGCGGCAATGCCGATGAAGTCGTTCCCGGTAGGCACGTTGTCGATTAGGCCAGGGCCGTTCCAGCCCCACGCCACAAGCGACCCGTCGGCCTTGAGAGCCAAGCTGTGGTGAGACCCACCCCCGGCAATAGCGATGAAGTCGGTGTTATCGGTGGGTACGTCGGTGATCGACCCCCACGCCACGATCGACCCGTCGGCCTTGAGGGCCAAACTATGCCAGCCGCCTGCAGCAATGGCGATGAAGTCGTTCCCGACCGGCACGTCGCATTGGCCATCGCCGTTATTGCCCCACGCCCCGAGCGAGCCGTTAGCCTTGAGGACCAGACTATGGTGGTAGCCCGCGGCAATGGCGGTGAAGTCGTACCCGGCAGGCACGTTGTCGATTAGGCCGTACACGTTCCGGCCCCACGCCACGAGCGCCCCGTCGATCTTGAGGGCCAGATTGTGATGTGAGCCTGCGGCAATGGCGATGAAGTCGTTCCCAGCAGGGACGTTGATCTGGCCGTCGCTGTTAAGGCCCCACCCCACAATCGACCCGTCGACCTTGAGGGCTAGGCTGTACCTCCATCCTGCGGCAAGGGCGATGAACTCGTCCCCGCCCGGCACGTCGGTCTGGCCATACAAGTTGTGCCCCCACCCGACAAGCGACCCGGTGAATTCAAGACAGGGCGGACCGTCGGGGCAGGAGTCGCACGCATCGCCCCGGCCGTCCTCGTCGGTATCGGTCTGGTCCGGGTTTGACGTGAGGGGGCAATTGTCCACGCCGCCGCAGAGCCCGTCGCCATCCACGTCGTTTTTCGGATCACCCAAGCAGGTGTCGCACACATCGCCCACGCCGTCCTCGTCTTCATCCTCCTGTCCCGGATTGAAATCATTGGGGCAGTTGTCGCAGGCGTCCCCCGAACCGTCGGCGTCAGAGTCCTGCTGGGTGGGGTTGAACGCGTATGGGCAGTTGTCGTCGGCGTCGAGGATTGCGTCATGGTCGGCGTCATGGGTCAACGCCAGACTGTAATACCCGCCCGCGGCAATGGCGAGGAATTCGTTCGCAGGCACGTCGCATTGGCCGTACTCGTTATTGCCCCACGCCACGAGCGACCCGTCGTCCTTGAGGGCCAGACTGTGCAGGCTTCCCGCGGCAATGGCGACAAAGTTGTTTCCGGCCGGCACGTTGCCCAGCCCGTAGCTGCTATAGCCCCACGCTACCAGCGACCCATCAGCCTTGAGGGCCAGACCATAGGCGTACCCTGCGGCAATAGCCATGAAGTCGTTGCCGACCGGCACGTCGCATTGCCCGCTGCCGTTATCGCCCCACGCTACCAGCGACCCGTTGGCCTTGAGGGCCAGACTGTAATAGCCGCCTGCGGCAATCGCGATGAACTCGGCCCCCGTCGGCGCGTTGCATTGGCCCATGGCCTGATAGCCCCACGCCACGATGGACCCGTTGGCTTTGAGAGCCAAACAGTGAAGCCCCCCAGCGGCAATGGCGATGAAGTCGTTGCCGGCGGGCACGCCGCCTTGGCCGAAGCGGTTCCGGCCCCAGGTGACAATCGACCCATCGGCCTTGAGGGCCAGACTTTGCTCGGAGCCCGCGTCAATGGCGACGATGAAGTCGTTGCCGGCTGGAACGTCGCATTCGCCATAATCGTTCGAGCCCCACGCTGTGAGCGACCCGTCGCTCTTTATTGCCAGACTGTGTTGATCCCCCGCGGCAACGGCGATAAAGTCCATGCCGACAGATGCGTTGATCTGACCGTCCTCGTTCTGGCCCCACCCGGCGATCGACCCGGCAGGTGATGGTGTACAGTCTGGCAGGCCGTCGCCGTCTGCGTCGTCGGCTATTCCGCAGCCACAGAAGCCCGGCACGATCTTATCCGGATCGTTCGGGCACGCGTCGCAGACGTCGCCCGGCCCATCGCCGTCGGCATCACCTTGCCCGGGGTTGAATACGAACATGCAGTTGTCCTCGGCGTTGAGGATTCCGTCGCTGTCGAAGTCATGGCTCAGAGCCAGGCAATGGTACAACCCGGCGGCAATAGCGATGAAGTCGCTCCCGGTAGGCGCGCCGTGTTGGTTGTAGTAATTATCTCCCCACACCACGAGCGACCCGTCGGCCTTTAGGGCCAGACTGTACTCCTCGCCCGCGGCGATGGCAGCCCAGTCAGTCCCAGCCGGGACGTCGCATTGGCCTTTGTAGTTGCGGCCCCACGCCACGAGCGACCCGTCGGCCTTGATGGCCAGACTGTGCTCGCTGCCAGCGGCAATGATGATAGAGGGATCCAGGTCCGCAGGCACGTCGCATTGGCCGGAGGAGTTCCAACCCCACGCAATAATCGATCCGTCGGCTTTGAGGGCCAGATTGTGCCTCCCGCATGCGGCAATGGCGCTGAAGTCGTTCCCGGCCGGCACGTCGCATTGGCCCTCGTTGTTACGGCCCCAGGCTACGAGCGACCCGTCGGCCTTGAGGGCCAGACTGTGCATCGATCCCGCAGCCACGGTAGTGAAGGTGTTACCGGGCGGCACGTCACATTGGCCGTCGCTGTTCAGACCCCATGCATCCAGCGACCCGTCGGCCTTGATGGCCAGATTATGCGCGTGGCCCGCGTCAATGGCAATGAAGTCGTTCCCAGCAGGTACGTCGTCGATCAGGCCGGAGTCGTTACTGCCCCACACTACGAGCGACCCGTCGGCCTTGAGGGCTAAACTGTGACCGTAGCCCGCGGCAATGGCGGTGAAATCACTCCCGTCAGGTACCGGGCTGCTCCAGGTAGCACCCCACCCGATGATTGACTCCCCGAAAGCTGGTTGCGAGGCTCCCAGGCATACGACGGACACAACCATCAGACCCATAACCCATCTTGCTTTCATCCCATTTTTCATTCCACAACTCCTTGTTGGAAAACGCACTCCGCTACGAGTTGAACCAAAGCGAGACATGTATCCCGCCTACTCAATGGAACAACTACCCGGACCTGCCTGCCAAACCGTCCGGCATTCAAAAAAAGCACGCCTGAGAGCGGCTCCTTCGCGATTTTGGAAATGGCTATAGCTTGGTGAAGAGACTCCTTTTCACCCCCACTACTACTTGCTATCCTAACACAATCGCCTTCCCCGGTCAATCTCCGTATGGACATGTAGCAAAAACGGATAAGTCCAATTTCGCCACCTACCGATTCTTAGCCCCTTTTTTTTCTGCATTCTTTTCCAGCAAAATAGCCATCCCTTTTTCCCATCCTGGAAACAGACGATGACAGAGCATTGAAAACAAGTCACTTGCCAAAGGTGCAGGCTGATCTGCCCGCACTGTCCGACTGCCTAAAGAACACAAGCTCGAAAGGGGTTTTCAACTGGTGTGAACCGGAGTAGCACATCGCCTGAGTTAGCGAGCGTCCGCTGCTGTTCACGCCTGACTTTTCCAAGGCATAGAAGAATTGCTCCGAATGGTGACGAGCGTGGGAGGCGGAATGAGACTTGCGCTCCCGCGACCATTCGTCGCACATCCGACCGGCTATCCCTGGCAGGCCCCTCCTCCAGGATGGCCCGCTTCCGTTTCACTGGCCACGGTTCAGTCTCGCACAAAGACGGCGAGATTTCAACCCCCCAGATGCCGCTTGCGGTTTCGCCGGGTGTGACCGTTTGTGGGTCAAAAAGACCAATCGCACCCCATTTCAGCAGCGTAGGGCGGGTTCCACCCACCGCGCGATGCCACTAAGAAGGCAGGTAGAACCCATCCTACAACTGCACCGTCTTCCTTGCCGCCGTGCGGGCCGTTTCGCCTCGGCGGACCCTACTCGATCCATCCATACAGTCTACCGTGTACGGTGCGGGGCTAACTCGAGCCCCGAATCGACCGCCGGTTCAAGTTCGATCAACTCCTCCTCAAGCTCCAGTAGCTTGGCTTCGAATGCCGGCTGCAATGGGAGATTGTGCCGATGGGCGAATGCTCGGATATCTCGTGCGTCAACAACGCCGTTGCCGTCGAGGTCCGCTCGTTCGGCATGGGCTACCGTCAAACTTAGCTCGGAAACGCTGATGCCGGCACGCGGGGTTCGGGATACCACGCCCACTTGGAGCGCGGCGGGTGGAACCCGCCCTACACGGCTGCAACCGTTGACCGCATCGCCCATCACAAAGAAGTTCGGCTGGATTAGCGCGAAGTCGTCGCCGTCATGGTAGCCGTCACCGGTGGCATCACCGCCGATGCTTACGTCGGCGCCAATGGCAGTCTCCCAATTGGACGCCAATATCGAGAAGTCGGTGATGTCAACCAAGTTGTCCTGCGGCACGATACCGGTGTGGAAGTCGCCCGCCGTCAGGAACACCGTGACGCTGTCAGCCAACGTGCCGACAAAATCCACCGCCACCAGCGTGCGCAGCGTGTGGCCTTCCTGGACGCCGAGCCACTTGAAGCCGGCATCCAAATCCTCGAACCTCACACTCCCGACACCCTTGTTGTTGCCTACGTCAGCCGTGAAGGTCACCGCGACCACGAACGTCTCAGCGGCACCGTCGCAATCGGTGAACACGAAGGTCACCTCACGATCAATCGCACTGCTATCACTCGACGGCGGGCCATAACCACCCGGATCATCGCCGATCAGGCCTTCGATCTCCACGTTGACCACCATGCACAACTCGACAGTGACATCGGTATCGGCAGTGAACTCGCACCCGTTGACGTTGGTCACCGTCAGATAGTAGGTCCCGGTCATCGCCAACGTGGCGTCACTAATCGTCGGGTTCTGCTCGGTGGAGCTAAAGCCGTTGGTTCCAACCCACGCATACGTATACGGCCCATTAGAACCCGTGTCCGGGCCACCGTACAGTTCAATAGTGTCGCCTTCACAGATCGGGCTGTTGCTGCTCGCGGTGGCTACGCTGTCGTCGATGCTGATGGTTCCGGAATCGACCTTGTCCGGCAGAATCGTGGTGTTGTCGTAGACCCGGCTCAGCTTGGTGTAGAACGGATCGTTATCCGCCTGGAACGTCACAGTTGTGGCACCCTGGATGAGAGGATCAAACACCAAAGTAGCAACCGTGCCATCGGTGAACAACTCTCCGCCCGGCAGATACAAGGCGCAGGTAAGGTTGCCATCACCGTCCGGGTCGGGGTTGGCGCCGGCGGGAGCGATCAACCACCAATTGGGCGCCGCCGTAATGCTGACCAGCAACAGGTAGGTGGGATCATAGTGGATCAAAGCCTGCACACCGTTGATGGCATAGCCCAGATCAGCCACCTCCAGGGTCACGATGACGGTGCCGTTGGTGGTCACACACAAAGCCGCCGGCTCATCGCCCGTCCGCAGGAGTATACGACCAAAGGCCGGTTCGCATTCGTCAGGGATACCGTTGGTGTTGTAGTCCTGGCTGGTGCCGCCGGCGATGTCACACTCATCGGGGATGGCGTTGGTGTTGGCATCCTCGGAAGTCCCGCCGGCGATGTCGCAGATGTCCTGGATACCGTTGGAGTTGCAATCCTCATCAAGCTCGCACTCGTCGGGAATACCGTTGATGTTGCAATCGGTAGCCGGATCCGGGAGAAAAGCCATCCCAAATATGGCGTACCAACTCGCCCCATCCACCTCGCTATGGCCGAGAAAGGTCACCGCGCCTGTCTCGGGATCGATGGAGAACAGATCGCTCAACGCGAACCCCAGCAGATTTCCGAGCCGGTCGAACGTCAGGCATTGGAACATGTTCCAGCCCTCGTCCATCGGCAACTCCATGCCTGAGTTGACCACGGTCACCTCACCGGTATCCACGTCGATGGTCTCCAGAATAATAGGGCCATCCCAGTTAGGCTCGAAGACGTGATAGAGCAAATCAGTTCCCGGCTGGAAGGCAATCGCGTGCCCGCAGCCTTCGCCGCGAACGATCCCCGTCGAGGTGATCGACGCGTCGGTCGGGTTAATGATCACGATGTGGCCGGGGGAAGTACTACAACCCCGCTCGATTCCATAGAGGGTCCCATCACTTCGGAAGGCGAGGCTGAAGAGCCCCACTCCCAGTTCGCCGATAACGGTAACCGCCGCTGTGTCGTGGTCGATGCGTACCAGAGAATCGGTGGTCACCTCCCACGGTTCTTGCCCTCCAACCCCGACAGCCGCGTATAATTGATCGGTAATGGGATGAGCACTTAGCCCCCGCACATAGCTGACACCCTGGTTCATCGTGTTGATCAACGTGACCAAACCATACGCGGGGTCAACCTCGTAAAGCCTCGGTTCTGGGCCTATGGCACCTGGTCCTACGGCAAACAATACTCCGCGCACCTCGCACTCGTCTGGTATCCCGTTGGGCTGGCAGTCCTGGCTGAGGCCCTCGGCGATCGCGCAGACGTCACCGATTCCGTCGTTGTCACAATCCGCCTGCTGCGGGTTTGCGTGGTTCGGGCAGTTGTCGCAGGCATCGCCGACGCCGTCACCGTCGCTGTCGTCCTGGAGGGGGTTGAACACGTATACGCAGTTATCCACGACGTTGAGGATTCCGTCGTTGTCGACGTCGCGGGTCAGAGCCAGACTGTATTCGTAGACACCCGTGGCGATGGCCGTAAAGCTGTTACCGGCGGGCACGTCGATCCCACCAACAGAGTTACTCCCCCAGCCGATGATCGAGCCGTCAGCCTTGATGGCTAGACTGTGAACGTTACTTGCGGCAATGGCCACAAAGTCGTTGCCGGCGGGAACGTCGCACTGGCCATTGTAGTTACTGCCCCACGCGACGATCGAGCCGTCAACCTTGAGGGCCAGATTGTGGGCAAAACCCACAGAAATGGCCACAAAGTCGTTGCCGGTGGGCACGTTGCACTGGCCCTCGTTACTCCTGCCCCACGCGACTATCGACCCGTCGTTTTTGAGCGCCACACTATGACCGTAGCCCGCGCCAATGGCGATAAAGTCGTTGCCCTCGGGCACGTCGATCTGGCCATAGTTGCTCCTGCCCCACCCGACGATCGAGCCGTCGTCCTTGAGGACCAGACTGTAACCGCTCCCAGTAGCAATAGCCACAAAATCGTTACCGGCGAGCGGGGTAGCCTGGCCATAGTAGTCATCACCCCACCCCGCGATCGAGCCGTCGGCCCTAAGAGCCAGATTGTGCCAGTTTGCGCTAATGGCCGTAAAGTCGTTGCCGCCGGGCAGGTCGAGCTGGCCGACCTCGTTACTGCCCCATCCGACGATCGAGCCGTCAGCCTTGAGGGCCAGACTGTGCTCCACGCCAACGGCAATAGCCACAAAGTCGATACCAGTTGGCACATCGATCCGAGCGAGGTGGTTTGAGCTATCGCCCCATGCGACGATCGCGCCGGTCAAGTCCGGATCGTTCGGATAGGGATCGCAAGCATCACCAATGCCGTCGCTGTCGGCATCCGCCTGATCAGGGTTGACAACAAATGGGCAGTTATCGCAGAGGTTACCGACGCCGTCGCTGTCCACATCCTCCTGCCCGGGGTTATAGTCGTTCGGGCAGTTGTCAACGTCATCCAAGACGCCATCGCCGTCGGGGTCTTCACACTCGTCGGGGATGCCGTTGAAGTTGCTGTCGGGGCTGGTCCCGCCGGCGATGTCGCACTCGTCGGGGATGCCGTTGGTGTTGCAATCATTATCCGGGAGAAAGGCCATCCCGGTTATGGCGATCCAACTCGCCCCATCCGCCTTGCTACGGCCGAGAAAGGCCACCGCGCCTGTCTCGGGATCGATGGAGAACAGATTGCTCAACGCGAACCCCAGCAGATTTCCGAGCCGATCGAACGTAAGGCATTGGAACATGTTCCAGCCCTCGTCCATCGGCAACTCCATGGCCGAGTTGACCACGGTTACCTCACCGGTATCCACGTCGATGGTCTCCAGAATAATCAAGTCATCCCAATTAGGCTCGAAGACGTGATAGAGCAAATCAGTTCCCGGCTGGAATGCAATCGCGTGCCCGCAGCCTTCGCCGCGAACGATCCCCGTCGAGGTGATCGACGCGTCGGTCGGGTCAATGATCACAATGTGGCCTGGCGAAGTACTACAGTTCCGCTCGATTCCATAGAGGGTCCCATCACTTCGGAAGGCGAGGCTGAAGAGCCCTATCCCCAACTCGCCGATAACGGTGACCGCCGCCGTGTCGGCGTCGATGCGCACCAGGGAATCGGTCCCGTCCCACGGTTCTTGGCTTCCAAACCCGGCAGCCGCATATAACTGATGGGTAATGGGATGAGCGCTTAGCCCCCGCACATAGCTAACGCCCTGATCCATGGCGTTGATCACCGTGAGCGAACCATCCCCGGGGTCAACCCGGTAAAGCTTCGGCTCTGGGCCTACGGCACCTGGGCCTGTGGCAAACAATACTCCGCGCACCTCGCACTCGTCGGGGATCCCATTCGGCTGGCAGTCCTGGCTGAGGCTTTCGGCAATCGCGCAGACATCACCGGTCCCGTCGCCGTCACAATCTGCCTGGTCCGGGTTTGCGTGGTTCGGGCAGTTGTCGCAGGCATCGCCGACGCCGTCACCGTCGCCGTCGTCCAGGAGTGGGTTGAACACGTATACGCAGTTATCCACGACGTTGAGGATTCCATCGTTGTCGACGTCGCGGGCCAGAGCCAGACTGTGGCTGTGAGCAGCGGCGATGACCGTAAAGCTGTTACCGGCGGGCGAGGTGGCCTGGCCACTCCAGTTCGCCCCCCACGCGACGATCGAGCCGTCGGCCTTAATGGCTAGACAGTGATAGTAGCCTGCGGCGATGGCCACAAAGTCGTTGCCGGCGGGCACGTTGCACTGACCATACTCGTTCCAACCCCACGCAATGAGCGAACCGTCGGCCTTGAGGGCCAGACTGTGATAGTGGCCTGCGGCGATGGCCACAAAGTCGTCGCCGGCGGGCACATTGCATTGGCCCACCTCGTTGGATCCCCGTGCCACGATGGAGCCGTCGGCCTTGAGGGCCAGACTGTGAGAGCGGCCCGCGGCGATGGCGACAAAGTCGTTGCCGGCAGGCACGTTGCACTGGCCATAGTGGTTACTGCCCCACGCAACGATCGACCCGTCGTCCTTGCGGGCCAGACCGTGAGACTCACCAGCGGCAACGGCCACAAAGTCGTTGCCCTCGGGCACGTCGAGCATGCCTTGCTCGTAAGGGTCTTCGCCCCACGCGACGATCGAGCCATTGGCCTTGAGAGCCAGATTGTACCAGATGCTTGCGTCAATGGCCACAAAGTCATTGCCGGCGGGGACGTCGAGGTGCCCATATTCGCTATCGCCCCATGCGACGATCGAGCCATCGGCCTTGAGGGCCAGACTGTGACGTCGGTCCGCAGCAATAGCCACAAAGTCGCAGCCAGAGGGTACATAGGTCAGGCCATAGCTGCCATCGCCCCATGTGACGATCGCGCCGGTCAAGTCTGGATCGTTCGGATAGGGGTCGCAGGCATCACCAATGTCGTCGCTGTCGGCATCCGCCTGATCAGGGTTGACAACAGATGGGCAGTTGTCGCAGAGGGTACCGATGCCGTCACCGTCCACATCCTCCTGCCCGGGGTTATAGTCGTTCGGGCAGTTGTCAACGTCATCCAAGACGCCATCGCCGTCGGGGTCTTCGCACTCGTCGGGGACACCATTGGTGTTGCAGTCCTGGCTGACGCCGGCGATGATGTCAGAAGTGTCGTCGTACCCGTTCGAGTTACAATCTTCAGAAACGCCTACCAGAGCCAATCCGTGACGGCTACCCGCGACAATGGCGGTGAAGTAGCCTCCGGGCATGTCAGCAATCTGACTTTCCCAGTCGCAGCCCCACGCGGCAAGTGAGCCGTCGGACTTGAGGGCCAGGCTCCACCAGTACCCAGCCGAAATCGCGATGAAATCGTTACCGGCGGGCACGGTGACTTGTCCATGGTAGTCCAAGCCCCAGCCGACGAGCGAGCCGTCGGCCTTGAGGGCCAGACTGTGCCATCCGCCCGCGGCGATGGCGACATAGTCGTCGCCCGCAGGCACGCTGAGCTGGCCACAGGTGTTATCACCCCACACGGCGAGCGAGCCGTTGGTCTTGAGAGCCAAACTGTGCCGCTCGCCAGCGGAGATGGCCTTATAGTCGTTGCCCGCTGGCACGGTGGCTTGCCCAGCAGCGTTCCAGCCCCACCCGACGAGCGAGCCGTCGGCTTTGAGGGCCAGACCGTGCCAGTCCCCCGCGGCGATAGCCACATAGCCGTCGTCCCCGGGCACGTTGGTGATCTGACCGTCGCCATCGTCACCCCATCCGACAATGGTTCCGTCGGCCTTGAGGGCCAGAGTGAAATCGCGGCCTGCGGAAATGGCCTCAAAGTTGTTGCCGGACGGCACGTCGGTCTGACCGAAGTAGTACAACATTCCCTCGGTTATGCCCCACGCAACGATTGATCCGTCCGTTTTGAGGGCTAAGCTGTGCCTCAAGCCCGCGGCAACGGCGACATAGTCGTGGCCCCCGGGCACGTTGAGCTGGCCTGCGTCGTTCCAACCCCATGCGACGAGCGCTCCGGCGGCACAGTCGTCGGGAATCCCATTGCCGTCGTCATCCGCGCTGGACCCACCGGCGATGTCGCATTCGTCCGGGGTCTCGTTGCCGTTGCAGTCCGCGCTCGTGCCGGCTGCGATGTCGCAATCATCCGGAATGCTGTTGGTGTTGCAATCGTTGCGCGTCAATTCGCATTCGTCAGGGACTCCGCTGTCGTTGCAGTCATCACTCGTGCCATCGGCGATGTCGCACACATCCAGGATGCCGTTGCCGTTGCAGTCCCGGTTAAGCGTTGTGAAGGCCATGCCGGCCAACTTCGTGTCGTTATAACCAAGGTGAGTCTCCGCCCCAGTGGCAGGGTCGATGGCGACGAAGTCGCCCCACGAACAGCCCAGCAGTTGGTTGGTCGAGGGGTCATACGTAAGCGACTGGTACTTGTATACGAGATTCGAATTGATCGATGTCACCGTCTCGGTATCCATGTCAATCACTTCCAATTGACGAGTACCGCTGTCAAACGTGTGGTACAGCAGATTCGTCCCCGGCGCGAACGCAATCGACTGCCCACCCCCGGAACTGCCGTTGATGTTGGCGTATGTCGTGGACGCATCATCCGTGTCGATGATCACTATTCCGCCGGCGGGGAGCCCGTCACTGCCCATAACGCCGTACAAGGTGCCATCACTTCCGAAAGCGATGTCGGACACCCACAGGGCTTCCTCCACAATGCCCAGGAAGTACAGATCGCCGGTATCCAAGTCTACGGTTGCAAGCTGCAAGTCCCCGTCGGCATCGTCGAAGATTCCGTAAAGCTGGCCGTCAGGGCCCGGCGAGAAACTGAGGCCGCGCGCACCATCCACGGCCGGTGACATGTCTGCTACCCACGTCAGCGCTCCAGTATCAGGGGCAACGGTGTACAACAAGGATGTCGACCCGCGCTCGACGGCATACAACAGCCCACCGTCCACGATCAGCTCGCAATCATCGAAGACGTCGTTGCCGTCGCAGTCCACCCACTCGCACTCGTCCGGAATACCGTTCCCATTGCAGTCCTCGCTGGTCCCGCCGGCAATGTCGCACTCGTCGGGGATGCCGTTGTCGTTAGCATCGTTACCCGCCGGGAGAAAGGCCATCCCGGTTATGATCCACACCATCCCACTGCTACCGAGAAAAGTCGTCGCACCTGTATCGGGATCGATGGAGAACAGGTCGCCCAACGCGAACCCCAGCAGATTCCCGAACCGGTCGAACGTCAGGCATTGGAACATGTTCCAGCCCGCGTCCATCGGCAGCTCCATGGCCGGGTTGAGCACGGTTACCACACCGGTATTCACGTCGATGGTCTCCAGAATGACATCGTCCCAGTCAGGAGCGAAGACGTGATAGAGCAAATCAGTTCCCGGCTGGAATGCAATCGCGTGCCCGCAGCCTTCGCCGCGATCGATCCCCGTCGGTGTGATCGACGCGTCGGTCAGGTCAATGATCACGATTCTGCCGGGGAAAGTGCTACAGTTTCGCTCGATTCCATAGAGGGTCCCATCACTTCGGAAGGCAAGACTGAAGAGCCCTATCCCCAGCTCGCCGATAACGGTGACCGCCGCCGTGTCAGCGTCGATGCGCACCAGGGAATCGGTACCATCCCACGGTTCTTGGCCTCCAAACCCGACAGCCGCGTATAACTGATCGGTGAGTGGATGAACACTTAGCCCCCGCACGTAGCTAACGCCCTGGTCCATCGTGTTGATCACCGTGAGCGAACCATTCCCGGGGGTAACCCCGTAAAGCGTCGGCGCCGTGCTTACGTAACCTGGGCCTGTGGCAAACAATGTTCCGCGCACATCGCACTCGTCGGGTATCCCGTTCGGTTGGCAGTCCTGGCTAAGGCCCTCGGCAATCGCGCAGACATCACCGGTCCCGTCGCCGTCACAATCTGCCTGGTCCGGGTTCGCGTGGTTCAGGCAGTTGTCGCAGGCGTCGCCGACACCGTCGCCATCGCCAACGTCCTCCTGGCCGGGGTTGAACACGTGTATGCAGTTGTCGTCGGCACTGAGAATTTCATCGTTGTCGATGTCCTGGGTCAGAGCCAGGCTGTGATGCATGCCCGCCGCGATGCCCACGAAGTTGGCATTGGGGTCCGGCACGTTGCATTGGCCGTCGTAGTTGCCTCCCCAGGCCACGATGGAGCCGTTGGCCTTCAGGCCCAGGCTGTGGCGCCAGCCCGCCGCGATGCCCACGAAGCCGGCATTGGGGGCCGGCACGTTGCACTGGCCATAGTCGTTCCATCCCCAGCCCACGATGGAGCCGTCGCCCTTCCGGCCCAGACAGTGGTAGTCGCCCACCACGATGCCCACGAAGTCGGTATTGGGGTCCGGCATGTTGCATTGGCCGTAGCCGTTGTTTCCCCAGCCCACGATGGATCCGCCAGCCTTCAGGCCCAGGCTGTGTTCCCTGCCCGCCGCGATGCCCACGAAGTCGGCATTGGGGTCCGGCACGTTGCATTGGCCGTTGACGTTGTTTCCCCATGCCACGATGGAGCCGTCGGACTTCAGACCCAGACTGTGCCTCCAGTCCGCCGCGATGCTCACGAAGTCGGCATTGGGGGCCGGCACGTTGCATTGGCCCTCATCGTTGGCTCCCCATGCCATGATGGAGCCGTCGGCCTTCAGGCCCAGGCTGTGCCTGCTGCCCGCGATGCCCACGAAGTCGGCATCGGGGGACGGCACGTTGCATTGGCCGCAGTCGTTGTATCCCCAGGCCACGATGGAGCCGTCGGCCCGGGCCCGCCCGGGACCGGCACCAGCCAATACAACCATCAGGCAGGCACACGCCCACTTCACGATTCGGTTTTTCACGAGTTCACATCTTTCCGCCACCATTGAATTACTCCTTGGCATCACACTTCTTTTTGTTCCGGGTTTACTTCTTTCGCGGGACCGCCGGGTGTCCCCCACGGCTAAAGGGAGAACGAAACACCTTCCTCACCGTCCTTCCCCTATGTATTCAGGGGCCGGAGACATGCAGCTTTCCCCCGCCGATCTCGGCGGAAGCAGACTGATGAATTTGCATTATACAGCTTTCCGCCAGCTCGTGCAACAAAAATTGTAACAACACTTTAGCCACGGGTGTGGCCATATTTTGTGGCATCGGGCGGGTGGGGGACACAAATTGTTCGCCGATTCGCGTCCCCCAAGGCTAAAGCCATGGGCCACCCCGGAACGTAGGGTGGGTGGAACCTCGCGGAGCGAGGTGGAACCCACCAACCAAGGACAAGTCCAAAGTCTCTAGTCCAAGGTCCAAAGTCAGAAACCAACGGGACTTTGGACCTTGGACTAGAGACTTTGGACTTATAGCCGGTGCGGTGGGTTTCGCCCGCCTACGGCGGGCTCCACCCACCCTACAGGAAACTCTGTGCGGGTGCCCTTATGCAGCGGTGTCTAGCGGCTGCGTTGCGGAGTCACATCCAGTTCCATAGCCGGTTGCAATGCCGGTTCAAGCTCGATCAACTCCGCCTCAAGCTCCAGCAGCTTGGCATCGAACGCCGGCTGCAATGGCAGATTGTGCCGACGGGCGAATGCTCGGATGTCTCGGGCGTCAATAACTCCGTTGCCGTCGAGGTCCGCTCGATCGGCATGGGCCACCGTCAGGCTCAACTCGGACACGCTGATGCCGGCACGCGGGGTTCGGGATACCACACCAACTTGGAGCGCGGCGGGTGCAACCCGCCCTATACGACCACAACCGTTGACTGTATCGCCCACCTCGAAGAAGTTCGGCT
>JAGLWJ010000182.1 GCA_023133475.1 Phycisphaerae bacterium
TGGAACCTCGCGGAGCGAGGTGGAACCCACCAGCCGGTGCGGTGGGTTCCGCCCGCCCTACGTTTAGATGTGGCGGGTGGAACCCGCCCTACATTTAGTGCGGCGGGTGACATCTCAACCGGATGGGGCGATTGACCGATAACTCCTAAGGCAGCGGAGGCCGTTCTGCCGCCGGCGACATCGCCACATAGGAGTGACAACATGGCTGACCCCAGCCCGGGAGACCGTACCACCCGGTTCTTGATCGCCAGGCATGGCGACCGGGCAGCCATGCCCTCCGCGCCGGCAAAGAGGGCGGCTGATGCAACCGGGATACGGCGATTGCTGTGTGGGGTGGGCCTGACGGCTTTGGCGGTTAACTGCTTCTCGCTGGCGGCGTCGCATCTGTGGATATACCCCGACTCGATCGACTACATCCAACTGGCAGGCGGAATTGTGGGCGGGCCTGATTTGCCTGGCGAGTTCATCTCCCAGGTTCGCCCTCCCGGATATCCGATGCTGTTGGCTGGCTGTTTCCGGTTGTTTGGTTCGCACGCCCCGGCTGCGATTCTCGTGTTGCAACATGCAATGGTAATCGCCACGGTGGTGTTGACAGCCGCAATCGCCTGGCAACTCACCTCACGCAAGAGCGTGACCGTGATCGTGGGGTTGCTGTGCGCTTGCAGCCTGCAAATGCTTGCCTATGCCAACCTTGTCCTCACGGAAACGCCGTTCACGCTGATCCTGGTTGCTTGCGTATACTTTCTGATTCGATACCAGCGGGTCGGCTGGTGGCGATACCTGGCGCTGGCTTCGGTGTTGGCTGGGGCGTGCTATCTGCTCCGGTCGGTCGGTTTGTATCTGTTCGCGGTGTGCCCGGCGGCAGCACTTCTTCGCGTTTGGAGCGAAGCTCGCGCCTTACGACACGCCGCGGAGCCTGCTTCGCAAACGCGAGTGCCTTGGCTGTCGCTGTTCCTGCGACGTAGTCCAGTCGGTCTGGCTGTTGCACTCGTGCCCGCACTGCTGGTTGTCACTCCCTGGATGGTCGCCTACACCGCACAGCATGAGAGCCTCTACGCCGCCCGCCACCTTGACTACATGCTCTACCTGCGCCCCGTACTGTACGAAGGGCTCGATTCGACCCAAAGCGAAGCCATGGCTGACATCCACCGGGTCTTCGAGGAGGGCAAAGCCGACGGCAAACTGCCTCCCGACGCCGATTTCAGATGTCTGGAGATGGTGACTTTGGCCTACAGAGTGGTTCGGGGCGAATCCTTTGAGCGGTCCAGTGCGATCGTGGGGCAGGCAGCCCGAGACCTGATACTGGAGAATCCGGGCGTCATCGCCCTGGGGACCTTGAAACATGCGGCTTGGATACTCCTGAACCCGGACGCGGTCTACCGCTTTCAGCCGGGCGGGGCACCCGGGCGGCAGGGCAAGAGAGACACTCGAGCAGACATCTACGACATCGGCACGTATGAGGTTGGCCCGCGTTCGTGGGAGTTTGTCCTTCGCGATCACCGCCGCTACCTTCCGCTCGAGACAAAACCCCGGGCTGCCACGCCGTTTTATACCGCCGTGGCCCGGTGGTTCCATGAGCACATCGAGAACGGGGCTCCGTTGATCGGCTTACGCGATTCGCTCTATGAGGAGTTGGTTCTGATTTGTGTGCTGGGCGGGATGTTGTCCCTGTTGATCGAGAACCGGACGAGTTGGGCTGTTGTGGCGATGGTTGTGGTTTTACACGTGTTGGTGGTGTCGTTTATCGGCGGCCCGCACACGCGCCATGCCATGCCGGTCAAGCCGCTGTTGCTGCTGTATGCGGGTTTGCTGATCGCCACGGTGCTCCGGGTGATCTGTGAGGCGTTGGGCCGGTTATTTCACCGCAGTCATCATGTTGCCTTTGGCGTCAGCGGGAACCATGAAAATGGCTTATAGTTGTAGGGCGGGTTTTACCCGCCACGCCATGTCAAGAAGGCGGGTGGAACCCGCCCTACGACTTGAGTCCCCGCTCCCCAGGGCGTTGATCGTCAGTTGGCATTGGCCGCCGACCAATCGGGCGTCCACGGGCGTGCTGGGGAACCTCTTTTGCAATGCACCGGCAGAGCTGTCCCGAGTGATCACCCGTTGTATGCCGCTCCCATTGGAAGAGGACCGCACGCCAGTGCCGCCGCTGAAGACTCATACGGTGTCCTGGCGGCTTGGCGAAGAGCACGACGGCACACTCGCGGAGTGGTTTGCAAGCATTCGCGCGGTCCTGTCCATGGCCGGCGTCGCACGGCGTTTGCACCAGGCCCGCCCGTTTGAGCGGGTGCTGGCGGTGTATCCGCATCGCTTCAGCCTGCTTGCAGGATGGTGGATCGCCCGCCGCCGACGTGTGCCGCTGGTGGTCTATATGCACGATCTGTTTGCTGAAGCGTTTCTGACCGGCTCACGGCTCAAACGCATGTTTTGGCGGTGGGTGGACCGCCGGGTACTGGCTGACGCTGCCCTGGTGGTGGTGCCGACCGACGAGTTCGCAGCCCACTATCGCCGGCGTGGTGTCAAGCACATCCTGATTCTGCCGCACTGTGTGCCGGCGAACCATTCGTGTCCCCCACCGCTAAAGGGGCTGTCGATTAAATCGTCGGTGGCGATTCCCAATGTAGCGTCACCCCTTGTGGGTGACGAAAAACACGGGTGCGCCGCCCACAAGGGGCGACGCTACAGACTAAATCGACAAGCTCTAAAGCCATGGGCCACCCCTGCATTGGTGAGCCGTCAAATCAGCGGTGACGGGGCACTGGAACCCTCCTCCATGCTGAACCTGCTGTACGCCGGCAACCTGTATGACGCCCACGTCGATAGCATCAAAGCGTTTCTGGCCGCCGCCGATCAACTCGACGACGTTCGGGTGACCTTGCTGACTAAGCCGCATCCCATGCTGGGCGGTCATCCTGCTCGGTGGGCAAGTCGACGCGAAACCCGCGAGGCACTGCACACGGCGGATGTTTGTGTCGTCGCCCTGGGGCACGACACACCTTACCCCCAAGAGATTCAAGGATGTTTCCCGTCGAAGATCGTGGACTACCTTGCTGTTGCAAAGCCGATACTTGCACTGGTGCCGCCGGGCTGTTTTGTGGACCGGTTCATCCGCGAGACCGGTACGGGCATTGCCGTCAACACGTTGGATGCAAACGCCATCCGTGAGGCGATCGAACGTCTCCGCGATGCCGAGTTGCGCGGGCGTTTGGCCCATGCAGCCGCCCACGCCGCCGAGCAACTGCAGGCTGATATACACTTGCCCCGCCTGTTGCGGGGGTTGACAACGCTCGAACCCGATGAGGATGAGACGCCTGCAATGTGGGGGCGATCAAAACCGTGTCAGGGATCTGTCATGGAGGTGCCGCCGGCTCCGGGCGACACCCCCCAGGAAAGTGTGTGTGCGACGGTATTATGAAAAAGGTGCTGCTTGTCATAGGAACCAGGCCCGAAGCCATCAAACTCGCCCCGGTGATCCTCACGTTTCAAAGAGTTGCCCCGGAGCTGATACCTGTTGTGGTGCTCACCGGGCAGCATCCGCGGATGGCCCGCGAGGCGCTGGAATTCTTTGGTCTGGCTCCCGATCTACAGATCGAGGCTCTAGGCGGCACCGCAGACCTGTGTGTGATGACCTCGCGCATGGTGGAGGCGATCAGCGGTTTGCTGGATGAGCATCAGCCTGAGGCTGTCGTTGTCCAGGGTGACACCTTATCGGCATTCTCGGCAGGGTTGGCGGCTGCCTTGCGCCGCGTCCCGGTCGCGCATGTTGAAGCAGGGCTGCGCACCGGATGCCTGGATGACCCGTTCCCCGAGGAACTGGCCCGGCGGCAGTTGGCCCAACTGTCGCAATGGAACTTCGCCCCCACCGCCGAGGCCCGGATGAACCTGCTTCGCGAGGGCATCTGCGCCGAGCAAATCGAGTGTGTGGGGAACACGGTGGTCGATGCACTGCGGATCGCACGCAGGCAGGTGGTGAACGATGTAAGCGAGCACGAAGAAAAAGCCAAGAGGAACTGGACCCTGTTGGTCACCGCCCATCGTCGAGAGAACTGGGGTTTGGGGTTGGCCCGCATCTGCGATGCGTTGTGTCAACTAGCGACACGGCGTAGCGAGCTGCGCATCGTGTTCTCGGTGCATCCCAACCCGGCGATTCGCAAGGCGGTCTATTCGCGGCTGACGGGGGTTGATGGGATCTCTCTGGTTGAGTCCCCGGTTTATGGGGAATGGGTGCGGTTGTTGCTGGGCTGCCACTGCATTCTGACCGATTCGGGCGGGCTGCAAGAGGAGGGCACCGCATTGGGCAAACCGATCCTGGTGCTGCGAGCCTCGACCGAAAGGCCCGAAGCCCTACGTGTCGGCTCCGCCATCATGGTCGGGACCGAACCGGGGGACATCGTCTCGGCGGTGCGGATGCTGATGGATGACCGGGAGACTTACGAATACATGGCCACTCCGCGTAACGTCTTTGGCGACGGTTTCGCCGCCGAGCGCATTGTGGTCCGGATGGCGGCTGATCTTCGCCACGGGGAGAGGGCGTCGGTGTGGTCGGGACGAAAGATGCAGGCGGGGGCAACAATTGGTTGCCGCAACTGACCACTAGGGAGTTATGGGTAAATGTGGCCGCTTCGGACCATGTCGTTCTTTGTCCTGTTCGTGCTCATGTGCGCCCTGTCTCTGGTCTGCCCGCTGGTGGGCATTGTCAACTACCTCATGATCTACCAGATCAACCCGACCACCAGTTGGTGGGGCAAGCCGCTGGTGACTTTGGGTATCCGGTTTTCGATGCTGGCAGCAGTGTGTCTGATGGTGGGGATGGTGCTCAACTGGACACGGATGCCTCGGGTTCGCCCGCTGATCTGTACGTGGCAGGCGTTGCTGATTCTGCTGGTGGTCATTGCAGTCATCAGCCGGGTAATCGGGCTGGAGGTGACTGACTGGCCTACCGAGCTGACGCTCGAGAAGTTCGCCAAGATGGCGATCTTTGTTCTTTGTCTGACCCATGTGGTATCGGACATGAAGAGCTTCCTGGTGCTGTTCTGGACACTGGTGGCTGGTTCGTTGATGCTGGGTTATGATGCGTACACTGCCCCGCAATGGCAATTCATGCAGGGTCGTCTTGACGACGTTGGCGGGCCGGATTTCCAGGCTTCCTCGGGTCTGGCTGCTCATATGGCAGCGATGCTCCCGCTGATCGGGGTGGCTGCCATGACCGCCAAAAAGTGGCGGTGGCGGATATTTGCTCTGGTGGCTGGGGCGTTCTCCGTCAATGCCATAATCCTGTGCCGGACTCGTTCCGCATTCATCGCGATTATCGTGGCAGCGATAGCAGCCGTCCTGCTGGCACCGCGGGCACGTCGGTTTAGGGTGTACATCGCCATCGGCATTGCCGCGGTGGCCAGCTTCTCCCTCACCGACCGTTACTTCTGGGAGCGGATGGACACCCTGCAAGACGAGGAATACATGGCACAGGACGTGGCAGTCAGCATGCGCAAGCAGGTCTGGGCGGCGGCTATGGTAATGATCGCCGATCAACCCCAGGGCGTGGGATGTGGGAATTTCGCACGGGTTATCGGGAGGTACGATCACGAGGTCAGGTATCGTGGTTCACACAACACGTTCATTTTATGTTGTGCGGAGTTGGGTATCCACGGGTTTGTCGTATTTGCCATGTTGATCGGGGCCTCGTTTGTTCAACTCTATCGTTGCAGGGCATTGGCAATGCAATCCCGCGATCCGCCCCGTTCGATGTTGTTCGTCTATGGGATGGTGCTCTCGATAATCGTGTACTGCACGGCGGGGGTGTTCACCGAACGATTCTACGTCGAATCGTTCTGGTGGGTGCTGGCACTGCCAACTTGCTATTACAGAGCGATTCACCGCGAGACAGAATTGAGAATTGAGAAAATTGAAAATGTGGGGATGTGAGACATTGTCGTTGGGTGCACTCCCTTCTTCTCTGCGCTCTCTGCGTCTCTGCGTTCATGAAATGGAGAATTGGAAATGTCGCGCGGCGGGTGTCATTCGCTTGCGAGAATAACCCATGGTCGGCGACCACGCACCGCTGAGTCGCTGGCGTGGTTACTGGGTTGGTCCCACCGATTGACCCGGCGATTGCGCCGTTGCCCGGGGTTGCGCATCCTTACCTACCACGGCGTCTGCGCCGACGAAGTGGCAGATGAAGCGTGGTTGCCGCCGCACTTCGTAACCCGTAGTCGTTTCATGCGACAGATGCAAATCCTGGCGGAGCTGGGGCACATAGCCCATCTGCCGGACGTTGCGAATACCCTCCGCAATGACCAACCTCCCGGTGAACCCCGATTTGCAATCACCTTTGACGACGGGCATGCCTGCACGTTGCACCATGCCCTTCCCATATTGGGCAGTTATGGGGTCAAAGCCACTTTCTGCGTAGCCACAGGTCACATTGATAGCGGGGAATGGTTTGTCTCCGATCGCCTGCGGGTATTGGGCACTTTGCCGGGCTCGGTCAAGGCGGGTATGCCTCCGCAACTTCAGGGTTTCCTCGACTCGCCGGGTCGATCCAAACATGTTCCACATGACGAGCTGAAATGCCTCGTCGAGGACTCGTGGGGTTTGGCGGTTAATTGGCGGGGCTCGCGTCTTGCTGAAGCGTTGCGCCCCGCAAGTTGGGGCGAGATCGTCGCTCTCCACCAGAGTGGGCATGAGATTGCCGCCCATACCGTTTCCCACGTCATCCTCAGCCGAGAAACCCGCCGGCGCCGCGAGGCGGAAATCGTCAACAGCATTCGCAAGGTTCGAGAGAAAACGTCACGATGTGATACGTTTGCCTATCCCAACGGAGGCCCTGGAGACTTCGACGAGCAGGATATTGAGGTTCTGCGCCGCGAGGGTGTCGCTTATGCCCTCACCACCACCTCAGGCTACTGCACCAGGCCTCTGGACGCATACCGTCTGCCGCGAACCAGCGTCGGGTTGGGGCACGACGAACCCGTGTTCACACTGGAAATGAGCGGCTGGTTGGACAAACGCCGGCGCCGGCAACAACGCGGCGATTGGGCCTAGTATGACAGCGCTAGCGCCGTTTTCGATCAGACTGTTTTGCGTTTCGACGGGTCG